>JAYTGZ010000099.1:0-8138 GCA_043733025.1 Pseudomonadota bacterium
CCGCAGGAATTGAAACCCTTTTCACCCAGGATCTCGAGGCCTACTCGGATAATTTCGTCTCGTGTTGAATTGCGGGTGTCCATGGATCGAATATTAGACTGGTCGTCTAGTGACTGTCAAGCACTTTTCGAAAATATTTTCTGGTGCCTTGAATGTTGCGACAGAAATCATCTTCAGATTAGAGCATTTGATTGATTGTAAATGCATTTACTTGAATTTCCGGCCCATCGGGTGTTTTGAAGTGGTGAACGGAATCCTCTTTTTCTTCAACCGGAATAGAAATGAGCATATCCCAACCCCCTTGCGGCGCCGCAGCGGCATCCACCACCCTGCCGATCGCCTGGCCTTCCAATCGCACGCCGTAAATAGCGTCACTCGGCTGCGGAGTTTCGGGAATATCAAGATGGGCGCCAACCATGCGGCGCTTGGCCTTACCGAGGTAGTGCAAGCGCGCGACGATTTCTTGTCCCGTGTAGCATCCTTTTTGAAAACTCACGGCGCCGATCAAATCGTCGTTCACCATTTGCGGCACGAACTCATCTTGTGTCGCGGGATAAATCTCGGGTATGCCTGCGCGTATCCGCAGCCAGCGCCACACAGGCACACCCACTGCCTGTGCGCGTTGCGCCAAGGTCTGCCACATTTCGGTGGCATCACTCCGCACGATAAGCTGGTAGCGATGATTGGGTAAAGCGATGATGGTGGATAACGGCGTGCGCACGATATCCATTGGCCGCGCCGGCACGTTCCCGAATAACGAAGTGATGACCGCTGCGGCATCGCTGCCGGCAAGCCCGAAGCGGACGCTCGATTGCGAAACGTCCACGAGCACCACCTTGGAGCGCAACACATACATCTTGAGCCGTTTTTGAATCGGCTCCAGCAGCGGGCGCGGCAGTTGCAGGAAATAACTGTCGTCCGATTTCCAGGCTAGAAAGTGGGCCAGCAACCGGCCTTTCGGCGAGCAATGTCCGGCGTAGGCTGCGCGCTCGGCGGTAATCTTCGCGACGTCTTGGGTGAGTTGGCCCTGGAGAAATGTTAACGCGTCCGGACCGGAGACTTGAATCAAACCAAGGTGCGACAAATCCGCGACAATCGTTGCGTTCGCGGCCGCCGCGCGTTCTTTCGCGGGATCGCCGAAGTGCTGAACTTCGCCGTCTGTTACAGTCGCGCCGAATGCTTCGAGCTCGAGTTGCCAAGTATTAGTCATAGACCGAATACTAACAAATTCAGGAAAACCGCAAAGCCATGAATCCCGCGCCGCTCACCATCGCGCTGAAACCATCACGCATACTCGCGGCGATCTTGCTGATCGCGCACGGGGTGAGCGGCGTATTGATCGTGATTTTGCCGTTTCCGATTTGGCTCAAGGTGCTCGGCGTCACGATCATCCTCGGCGCGGAAATTTATTACGTGCGTC
The DNA here is from genome assembly GCA_043733025.1 of Pseudomonadota bacterium. Taxonomy (GTDB): domain Bacteria; phylum Pseudomonadota; class Gammaproteobacteria; order Burkholderiales; family JALYOK01; genus JALYOK01. The sequence goes on from JAYTGZ010000099.1 coordinate 1,421, forward strand.
GTTACGCGTTACTCAATACGCAAACGGCCGTGCATCAACTGCGCATGTTATCCGATACCAAACTCGAGATTTTTCGCACCGAGTGGCAATCGGCCACACTCATCGGCGAACAATTTATTCATCCGGTGCTGACGATCATTCGTTGCCGCACAGAAACCGATCGATGGCCCATCGCGATCGTTATCTTTAGCGACATGTTAGACGTAGAACAATTCCGTATGTTACGTTTGAGATTGAAATGGCGAGCTTGAATTTTTAAAGGCTTACGCCACGAAGCAATAGGGATGCGGCGTTTGGTATAGGCGTCGCCACCAGCCAGAGAGGGTGAGGCTCCTGATGGAGTCGCACAGAGAAATGTAGCTGCTACGGCGATCGCGAGCGAGGTCAATGTTAGGGTTCGTTCCTCACCCCACCTACCGAGCTAATAGTATAATCGTTCGGCAAGAATAATAACTTAGGGGGACGTTAATATGGTACGGCTCAAAGCGTTACATCTGTTTTCCGTATTTCTCGCAATTTTTTCCCAAGGCTGTTCGGTTTGGGGGCCGCAGGATGGTACGGTCCTCATTCGTACGCCTGACTCAAACAGTTACTTACCACCTGAGGCTGAAATGACTACCGCGCCAATGCATTGGGAATACGCAATCATGAGCGAAAATGCATACCAGAAGGCGCGTCGACGCAAGGGTGTCGTAGATGGGGTTGGCGGTGTCAAGCAGGCCGCGACGGGAAAAAACCAAACCTTAAATGCTGTCGATGAATGTACCAACGACCGGGCACCATTGCCGTTGAAAGGTTGGACTCCCCTCGATTTCGTCAGTACCGAGACGGACCGCGAAGCATCTGATTTGGGTTTGTATATGGAAGCGTGGACAAAAGATGCGCTTGACCATACCATCGTAGTCGTTTTTGAGGGGACAAACTTTTGGGAAACCCGTGATTGGCGAGCAAATTTTCGTTGGTTCTTGCGATTTATCCCAGGCTTCAAAGATCAGTACACGATACTTGCCGAACGGGCGTCCTTTGATTTACTCGCCCGGCTCGGTGCCCCGACTTCGGAGTATCGTGTCAACAAAGAAGGTGGCGTACAAACTGCGGACGGGAGGCCTGTAAAGTTGATTGCAACAGGACATTCTTTGGGCGGCGGCCTCGCACAGCATTTTGCCTATTCTTTCCGCCAACCACCTGAAACCAAAGCCGGCTTGAAAGTGTCGGAGGTGTTCGCGTTCGATACGACGCCTGTTACCGGATGGTATTCGGCAAAAGATCCGCCGCGCACCTACAACGCAAAGAATTTGAGGATCAACCGAATTTTCGAACACGGTGAGGCCTTAGCGTATGTACGACTTTTTACCAGCCGCCTTAGTTCAAGCAAGGAAAATCCGGCGATATGGGAGTATCGCTATGATTTCACTCATAGAAGTTCCTTTGTGACTAACCACCACATGCGAAAACTCGCTTGCGGATTGTGGAAGGCCGCACAACCCAAGTAAAAAAATCGCGCATTGCGCGTGGTGGATAAGGGGTAATTTTCAGCTCGGTAGGGCAATGGCATCAATACAAAAGCTGCCACAAGAAGCGAAAGCGCCATCCGCCGTATGTTGCATAGGCAGATAACGGCGTCGCCTCATCTGCCCTACAAGCTTTTTGGAGCGTATGCCACGAAGCAATAGGAATGCGGCTTCTGGCATTGGCATGGCTACGAGCCAAGCGGGGCGCGGCTCCTGGCGATGCTATCAGAGCGATTCGAGCGAGCAAGCGTCGCACGGATGATATAATTCACGCTTGCAATTTCCGATCCAATCCCGCTCCATGTCCGACATTCTTCACCTGCGCGGTGGTGCCGCGTTGTCACCGTTTCGCCGCGCAAAACTCATCGCAACACTGCGTGAATGCGTTGCTTCCATTGTGGATGTCAGCGCTGATTTTTGGCATTTCGTTGAGGTTACCGGGGCGCTGAATGGACAAGAGCGTGAGGTGTTGGAGCGCATCCTCACTTGCGGCGATAAAGGGTCGACAGCAGTGACAAACAGTACGTTGCTGCTCGTCACACCACGCATCGGCACCCTCTCACCTTGGTCGTCGAAAGCAAGCGACATCGCGTGTAACTGTGGTCTGGCAAAAGTGACGCGCATCGAGCGTGGCATCGCTTACACCATCGCTGGAGATGCGTTAACGGATTCACAAACGAAATCATTGTTACCGTTGCTGCACGATCGAATGACGGAGCAAGTATTTTTGTCGCTCGCCGATGGCGACAAATTATTTCAACATTTTGCACCGCAGCCGCTGGCGACGATCCCGTTGCAAGCGAACGGCCGCGCCGCGCTGGCCGATGCCAATCAGCGCATGGGACTGGCGCTATCGGACGACGAGATCGACTACCTCCTTGCGCAGTATCAACCGCTGAAGCGCGATCCCACCGACGTCGAGTTGATGATGTTCGCGCAAGCCAATTCCGAGCATTGCCGCCATAAGATTTTCAACGCCGATTGGATCATCGACGGCTCGCCGCAGGAGGACTCGCTGTTCGGCATGATCCGCACTACTCATGCGAAGAATCCGCAAGGTAGCGTGATTGCGTACTCCGACAACGCCGCGGTGATGGAAGGTAATGTCATCGATCGCTTTTATCCCGGTGCGGGCGGCGAGTACGGTTACCATTCCGAACGCACCCACACCGTGATGAAAGTGGAAACCCACAATCACCCGACCGCCATTGCCCCCTATCCCGGCGCCGCCACGGGCAGCGGTGGCGAGATACGCGACGAAGGCGCCACTGGCCGCGGCGCCAAGCCGAAAGCCGGTCTCTCGGGTTTTTCGGTTTCCAATTTGAACATCCCCGGCACGATCCAGCCGTGGGAAGCGAACAATCAATACGGCCGTCCCGCGCGCATCGCCTCGGCATTGCAGATCATGCTCGACGGCCCCATCGGCGGCGCGGCGTTCAACAACGAGTTCGGGCGGCCGAATCTCGCCGGCTACTTTCGCACCTTCGAGCAATCGGTCGATGGCCAAATGCGCGGTTACCACAAGCCCATCATGATCGCCGGCGGCGTCGGTCAGATCAACGCCGAACACACCGAGAAGAAAAAACTTAGCGCCGGCGTGTTGTTCATTCAACTCGGCGGGCCGGGCCTATTGATCGGCCTTGGCGGCGGCGCGGCGTCGAGCATGGACACCGGCGCCAATCAAGAATCGCTAGACTTCGATTCCGTGCAGCGCGCCAATGCCGAAATGGAGCGCCGCGCACAAGAGGTTATCGACCGCTGCTGGCAGCTCGGCGCCGGCAATCCCATTCTTTCCATTCACGATGTCGGCGCCGGCGGCCTGTCGAATGCGTTGCCGGAATTGGCGCACAGCGGCGGCGTCGGCGCGATCTTCAAGCTGCGCGCGATTCCGAGCGAAGAACCGGGCATGTCGCCGTTGCAGATATGGTGCAACGAGGCCCAGGAGCGTTACGTTCTCGCCATCGATGCACAGAGCCTAAGTACGCTGCAAGCGATCTGCGAACGCGAACGTTGTCCGTTCTCTGTGTTGGGTTCGGCGACGAATGCGCACCAGCTAAAAGTTGAAGACGATCACTTCAACAATAGTCCCGTCGATATTGGCCTCGATGTCATCCTCGGTAAAGCGCCGAAGATGATCCGCGACGTGAAGCGGCAAAAGCCGAATCTCGCGCCGATCGATTTAGATGAAATCAATGTGGTCGAGGCGGGTTATCGAGTCCTCGCCATGCCCTCGGTGGCGGACAAGACCTTTCTTATCACCATCGGCGACCGCACCGTCGGCGGCCTCACGGCGCGGGACCAGATGGTCGGTCCGTGGCAAACGCCGGTCGCGGATGTGGCCGTGACGCTCGCCGGTTTCAAGGAGACTTCCGGCGAAGCCTACGCCGTGGGCGAGCGCACGCCGATCGCCACTATCGATGCGCCTGCGTCGGGCCGCATGGCCGTCGGCGAAGCGCTTACCAATCTCGCCGCGGCCGCCGTGTGGGATCTCGGCGAAGTGAAACTGTCCGCCAACTGGATGGCGGCAGCGGGCCATCCGGGCGAAGACGCGGCGTTGTTTGACACAGTGAAAGCGGTGGCGCTGGAACTGTGTCCCGAGCTCGGCATCAGCATTCCCGTCGGCAAGGATTCGCTGTCGATGAAAACCCTGTGGCGCGATGGGCAGTCTGGCGAAAACCGATCCGTTACTGCGCCGCTGTCGCTGATCGTGTCTGCCTTTGCGCCCTGTTCCGATGTGCGCCAGACTTTGACACCGGTGTTGCGCACCGATGTCGGTGACACCGTGTTGATGCTCATCGATTTGGGTCATAACAAATGCCGGCTCGGCGGTTCGGCGATCTTGCAGGCGTACAACCAAGTCGGCAATGTGGCGCCCGACGTCGACGATCCGCGCATGCTAAAAGCGTTTTTCCAATGTGTGCAGCGCTTGAATCAAGATAGTTTGCTGCTCGCCTATCACGACCGCTCCGACGGCGGATTATTCGCGACGGTGTGCGAAATGATGTTCGCGAGCCATTGCGGCGTGACGTTGTGGATGGATCGTTTCTTCGACGAGTCTGTGCTCGGTGACGGCTCGCAGCGTTTCGATGATCGCATACACCTCCTGCACCTGTTATTCAACGAAGAACTCGGCGCGGTATTTCAAATCAAGCGCGAAGATAGTCCGATTGTGATGCGATGTCTGGGCGAGGCGATGCTTGCCAACAAGGCGCACGTGATCGGCGCGCTGAATGGCGACGATGCCTTGGTCATGTATGGCGTCAACGGCACGGTGTTCGACGAGCCGCGCGTGTCGCTGCAATCGACCTGGTCCAACACCAGCTTCAAAATGCAGCGGTTACGCGACAATCCGCAATGTGCAGAGCAAGAATTCACCGCGATTCTCGATGCGAGCGATCCGGGCTTGCACGTTCACCTCAGTTACGACGTGAATGTAGATGTCGCCGCGCCATTCATGATTGGCAAGGTGCGGCCGCGCATCGCGATTCTGCGCGAGCAAGGCGTCAACGGGCAACTGGAGATGGCTGCGGCCTTCGACCGCGCGGGTTTCCTTCCCGTCGATGTACATATGAGTGACATCATCGCCGCTCGCACGAGCCTGAAGGATTTCGTTGGCCTCGCGGCGTGCGGCGGATTTTCCTACGGCGATGTATTGGGGGCAGGGGAGGGCTGGGCGAAATCGATCCTCTTCAACGCCCGCGCCCGCTCAGAATTCGAAGCCTTTTTCCAGCGCCACGAGACCTTCGCGCTCGGCGTGTGCAACGGCTGTCAGATGATGAGCAAACTGCGCGAAATCATTCCTGGCGCGGCCAGTTGGCCCCACTTCGCGCGCAACTTGTCGGAACAATACGAAGCGCGGTTCGTGATGGTCGAAGTGCAAGACTCGCCGTCGATCTTGTTACAAGGCATGGCCGGCAGCCGCATGCCCATCGTCGTTTCCCACGGTGAAGGCCGCGCGGAACTCGCTGACGCAGGGCAACGCGTAAGCTTGCGGTTCATCGATCACTACGGCTCCGTGGCGGACACCTATCCGCGCAATCCAAACGGTTCGCCGCAAGGCATCGCCGGCCTCACCAGCGCTGACGGCCGCTTCACCATCATGATGCCGCATCCCGAGCGCGTGTTTCGCGCGCTGCAAAATTCCTGGCGGCCATCTGAATGGAACGAAGACGGTGCATGGATGCGCTTGTTTCGAAATGCGCGGAAGTGGGTTGGATAGTTTTTAGGGACTACGCCCGCTCACTTCATTCGATACGACATTTTCGCAGTTCGCTAATTTACGACGATTCTCCCATACTCCAGACGAAGAATCTGTCTCCTAAAGAAGGAGTGGTTTGCGCCCCGCCTTGTGCGAGGCGTTTTTTGATCGGGTTCCGGGTTTTTGGCGCCTTGCACAAAAATCGTGAAGACGCTATATTTTCACGTTTATTCCGCCAATCTGGGATCCCTTCTAGGGAGTAGTTTTTCAACAAACCCCCAGTCGATAAAATTCAAAGGAGTGTAGATTCATGAAGAATCCCATGCGCGTTGCGGTTACGGGAGCCGCCGGCCAAATCGGTTATAGCCTGTTGTTCAGAATCGCCAGCGGCGAGATGCTCGGCAATGATCAGCCGGTGATGTTGCAATTGCTGGAAATTCCCGATGAGAAGGCGCAAAAAGCGCTGCGGGGCGTGATGATGGAAGTGGACGATTGCGCATTTCCGCTGCTGGCCGGCATGAGCGCCCATAGCGACGCGATGACCGGATTCAAGGACGCCGACGTGGCGTTGCTGGTCGGCGCCCGGCCGCGCGGCCCGGGCATGGAGCGTAAGGATTTGCTGGAAGCCAACGGCGCGATCTTCACCGTGCAGGGCAAGGCGCTGGACGCTGTCGCCTCGCGCAACGTGAAAGTGTTGGTGGTCGGCAATCCCGCTAACACCAACGCGCTGATCGCGCGGAAATCCGCGCCTTCGCTGCCGGCGAAGAATTTCACCGCCATGATGCGCCTCGACCACAACCGCGCGCTGTCACAAATCGCGGCGAAAATAGCCAAGCCCGTCGCCAGCATCAAGAAGATGACCATTTGGGGTAACCATTCGGCGACGCAATACCCGGATCTTTTCAACGCCGAAGCGGATGGCCAAAAAGTCTGGCCGTTGATTAACGATCAAGCCTGGCTGGAAGGCACGTTTATTCCGACGGTGCAAAAGCGCGGCGCCGCGATCATC
>JAYTGZ010000100.1:0-5191 GCA_043733025.1 Pseudomonadota bacterium
GCGCCGGGTAGCGCGGACGTTAGACGACACTCCTCATGAATCGCGTTGTTGCGCACGACGGCAAAGAATGAAGTAACGCGGCCGAGGGACCGAGTTGAATTGGTCCACTCTGATCCTTTGTGGGCAATTCAGTACGAAACGGAAGCGCGCGCGAAAACATCGCGCACGGTGGTGAATCAGATATCGCAGGAAGTCGCGCGCGTCCTCAATATTCCCGACATCAAGGACAAGATTTCAGCGCGCGGCGCGGTGGTCAAGCCTTCAACGCCGGAGGACTTCGATAAATTCGTGCGGGCTGAGGTCGAAAAAATTACCAAGGTGATGAAGGCGGGAGGGGTGAAGATCAATTAGGCTGCGGTCGCAAGAAAGGCTTTCGCTATCGTACGATCACCAAAGCGAAAGGCCCCGTTACCCTCGCATACTCCCGTGATCGCGTTAACGGCACCCTACGCCGCGGAGTGCGACTTGAGCCAGTCGCGCAGCGCCGCATCGACGCGCGTTTGCCAGCCATCGCCGGTGGCGCGGAAGGTGCTGACCACATCGGGCGAAAGACGGATGGTGATGCGCTCCTTCGTCACGGCCGCCTTGGGGCGTCCGCGCAGCTTGGCCTGCAACGACGCCGGCAAGCTGGAAAACGGCTTCGCCACCTGAAAATCGTCCGTGGTCAATTCGCGGATTTCGCCCGCTTTATCAGTCAATTTTTTTCGCTTTGCCATGTCGCTGCGCCTCTCGCTTATTGGCCTTACGGAAACTCACCACGCGAATGCCAGTCACCGTTTCCACAAAGCACAGTTGATGCAATCGACCATCCAGATATCCGATGGCGATCCGGCGCACTTCACGGTACTCGCGCCGGTCATCGATCAGGTAAGTCGCGCCCAGGAAATCAAACGCTGCCGCCCGCTCGAAACTCAAGCCGCGCAAGGCAATGTTGCGGGAGTTTTTAGCGGGATCGTAGGTGATGTCCACTCAAATTATTGTATGCACACAAAATCAGCGTGTCAAGGTTTGTTGTGCAAGCCAATACGCACTGGTACGGCATGTTCGCTCCGGCAAAAACGCCGCGCACGGTGGTGAATCTGTTGTCGCAGGAAGTTGCGCGCGTCCTCAATATTCCCGACATCAAGGACAAGATTTCAGCGCGCGGTGCGGTGGTCAAGCCTTCGACGCCGGAGGACTTGGATAGATTTGTGCGTGCTGAAGTCGAGAAGATTACCAAGGTGATGAAGGCGGGCGGGGTGAAGGTGCAGTAATCTCTCGGCGTATGCGGAGCAAAGAGAGCCACTATTGCAGGTGTGAACGGCGATGCAAATCCGCGTAAATCTGGCGGCGAGAGGGTACAGCGCACTGCTGAGGTAGTAATGCGCTGGAGGTGGTCTGAGCGCTGGGGACAGGGTTCGCCGACGCATCTGACAAGGTAAGTCGAGATGATGTAAAAAGGCCGCTGCCAAGAAGAACAGGCACGACACCGGCCCAAACCGCCAAGTTCACACCGATGTCGTGCCCCACACCGTGCAATTCGCAGGTGCGGGGATAGTATTCCACGAAGCACATATCCCTGTCGATATCTGATTGGCGTGACTGAGGGCGCCGGTGGAATCGACGGGACGGATCTTTGTGTGTGCGCTGTGCCGTATGCAGGTACTGATTTGCAGTCACTGTGATCGCGGGCAGATTTATTGTGCCGGGGGTTGCGCGCAGACGGCCCGGCGTCAGCGCATGCACGAGGCGGGCCAGCGCTACCAAGCGAGCCGGCGTGGGCGCTTTGCGCACGCACAACGCAGTCGGCGTTACCGCGTCCGACAACAGAATGTGACGCATCAGGGTTCACCTGGACCGCAGCCCGATGATCTACTGCTGGCGAGCTCAACGCTGAGCCTGCAGCAACCGCCTTCGCCCAGCACCGCACTGCGGTGGCAGTGCCACTTCTGCCGGTGCCGGTGCTCGGAGTTTGTCCGGTCGGAGTTCCTGCGTCGGCGTCGAGGCCACGAACTTATCGCCTATGACCGAACAGGAGCCCCGCATGTCCATTCCCCCTGAACTCGAAGCACAAATCCTGCGCTACTACCACGTCGAGAAATGGCGCACCGGCACGATTGCGCGCCATTTGGGCGTGCATCATGGCAGCGTCGAGCGCCTGCTCGCGCAGGCGGGGTTGCCCAGCATCAGAGCCGTGCAGCGACCTTCGCAGATCGACGTATATCTGCCGTTTGTGCATCAGACACTGGAGCAGTTTCCCACCCTGACCGCGAGCCGTCTGTACATCATGGTTCGCGAACGCGGCTACCATGGCGGCCCGGATCACTTCCGTCATTTGATCGGTCGTTACCGGCCCCAACGCAAAGCCGAAGCATACCTACGGCTTCGCACCCTGCCGGGGGAACAAGGGCAGGTCGACTGGGGCCACTTCGGGCACCTCGACATCGGGCGTGCCCGCCGGCCGCTGATGGCCTTCGTCATGGTGTTGTCTTACTCACGCCAGATCTTCCTGCACTTCTGCCTTGATGCACGTATGGAGAGTTTCCTGCGCGGTCACCTTGGGGCCTTTGCCGCATGGTCCGGATTGCCCAGGGTGCTGCTCTACGACAACCTGAAGAGCGTCGTGCTCGCGCGACACGGCAACGCCATCCGCTTTCACCCGACGCTGCTGGAATTCGCCGGCCATTACCGCTTTGAGCCGCGCCCCGTGGCGCCGGCGCGCGGCAATGAGAAGGGCCGGGTCGAGCGCGCCATTCGCTACGTGCGCGAGAACTTCTTCGCCGCGCGCACCTATGCCGACCTCGATGATCTGAACGCCCAGGCCCAGGCGTGGTGTGTCGGCCAGGCTGCCGATCGGCCCTGTCCCGAAGACACATCCAAGCGTGTGCATGAAGTCTTCGCCGAGGAACAACCGCGCCTGCTGCCGGTTCCGGACAATCCCTATCCGCTCGATGAGCGTGTGGCGGTGAAGGTCGGCAAAACGCCGTATGTGCGTTTTGACCTGAACGACTATTCCATTCCCCATACCCACGTCGGACAGTGGCTCACGGTACTCGCCGATCCGCGCCAAGTGCGCATTACGCACGCCGAACAGGTGCTCGCCTGCCATGCCCGCAGTTATGACCGCGGCGTGCAGATCGAGAATTCTGCCCATGTACAAGCCTTGGTCGATCACAAGCGACGCGCCCGCCATCACCGTGGCGCCGACCGGCTTTCCCACGCCGCCCCCGCCAGCCGGGAGTTGCTCATCCGTGCCGCTGAGCGTGGCGAGAATCTGGGCGCCATCACTGCCGCGCTGCTGCGCTTGCTCGATCGCTATGGCGGCGCTGAACTCGAGGCGGCGATGCGCGATGCGATCGAGCGCGGTGTGCCGCACCCCAATGCCGTGCGCCTGGCGCTGGAGCGCCGACGCGAGCAACGCCGCGCGCCCCCGCCGGTGGCTGTGTGTCTGCCCAACCATGTCAAAGACCGTGATAGCGCCGTGCAGCCTCACCGCCTCGACACCTATGACCAACTCACGGGAGAACACGATGAGCAACCTTGATGCTCTGCGTGCACGCGCCCAGGCACTGCGCCTGCACGGATTGCTGGCGCACTGGACGGATGTGGCTGCGGCCGAGTGGGTAGCGAAACTGCTGCAGTGGGAAGAAGACGAGCGCGCCCGGCGCAGTTTGGAGCGGCGGCTCATCGATGCGCATATCGGTCGCTTCAAGCCGCTGTGCGACTTCGACTGGAAATGGCCAAAACGATGTGATCGCGCCGCCCTTGAGGCGATGATGACGCTTGACTTCCTAAAGGAGTCCGCCAATGTCGTACTGCTTGGCCCCAATGGTATCGGCAAATCTACGCTCGCGAAGAATCTCGCCCATCAGGCGTTGATCCACGGTCACACGGTTCTGTTCACTACCGCCGGCCAGTTGCTCGGTGATCTCGCGGCACTGGATAGCGATTCGACTTTGCGCCGGCGCTTGCGCCACTACGCCGCGCCGGATTTGCTCGTGATCGATGAGGTCGGGTACCTGTCTTATTCCAACCGCCATGCCGATCTGCTCTTCGAACTGGTCAGTCGCCGCTATGAGACCAAGAGTACCCTGGTGACCACCAATCGTCCGTTCGCCGAGTGGTCGGAGGTGTTTCCCAACGCCGCCTGTGTCGTCTCGCTGGTCGATCGACTGGTACACAACGCCGAGGTGATTGCGATCGAGGGCGATTCCTATCGCCTCAAGGAAGCCCGCGAGCGCTCGGAACAGCGCGCCCGGCAACGACGCAAATCAAAAACCTGAACGCCCCATGAAAAACCTTCACCTGCCTTCTGGCCTAACCACCGGAATCCCTTTCATCCTCCCCAAGCACTGGTCCCCCGAACAGGCGCTTGCCGTGGTCGAGTTGCTCGATGACCTGCGCCATCAGATCTGGGCGCATTACCACCTGCCGCTGCTAGAACTCATCCGCGAACAGCACACGCTACGCGACGAGCCTGGCAACCCGAATGAACCGCTGGACGATCCACCGTTCTGATCCTCAATAGCATCTAGCTTGAACAACGAGAGGCCATTACCGGCCCTTTGTCGTTAATCAAATCTGCCGCCACCTTTATACGGATCTACGCAGCCGGTAACAGTGGCGGGGCCGCAGACGTTTTCGTTGGCTTTATCCATCTCGACGAGCAACTCGATGTCGATGGCCAGGTATTTGCGCTTAAAAGGTACGGCAGGTGCCCTGTAGCGCTTCAGAAGCGGCACAGCGGCCAGGCGGTTGGCGCGCCAATGGGTCACCAGCCGTGTGAGCTGGGAACGGCTGTAGCGGCTGGTACGCTGCAAGTAACGCAGCACCACACCGCGCTCGCGTTTATTTCGTCCAGGGTAGTCCAAGCGCTTGAGTACGCGGCTAATGTGCGCATACCGCGCGGGGTCGTCCCCGTGCATTGAAAACTCGACTTCGATACTGCCACTGAGGAAAAACTCGATTTGCTCGATCGTGCGTAGCTTGGAATCGTTCATGTTTATGATCATCCTGAGATGATCAACCCAAACGCCAATTCAGCCCTTATTTACCGTTTCAGGCTCATTCCTCGTTGGAAACACGGCCCCCGCTCAGGCTCATACCACGTTGGACAAGGCTGCCGGTTGCCGCCAAGGAACATTTGGCATAAATTTATCCGGCGGTATCGGTTACAGCATGCCCGTGATAGTGAGCAAGGTCATCAACTTCT
>JAYTGZ010000101.1:0-9863 GCA_043733025.1 Pseudomonadota bacterium
TAGTGGTCTTGTCATGAACACATTGTCGGGCGACGCGACAAAAATGACAAGGCTTCAATATACGAACAAGCCCCGCGCCACAATCCGCATGGATACGGGTTAGCCCTAGGAGCCTGTCGGACTTAAAGAATCGCAGCGAAAAAGAGGCTGAGCGAGGACAGATTTTGACGATTTTGCCGGGCAATAGTCGTTCTATTGCCCAAGAAAGCGGCGGAATACGGGGTGGCCTGGGGCCATGAACCGCTCAGCCTCTTTTGCAGCCGATCTCCTTTAAGTCCGACAGGCTCCTAGGCTAGCCGCTGGCCTCGGGCCATTGCCTCGCAGGCGATGCCTTGCCAAGAGGTAAGCTGGATGCGGCTCCTGGCAGCATTTATATTTATGCCACGCTTATTGACGCCCTACATAGACCACCTCACTCCCGCTGCTATTTTTCCGCCTTCTTGCCGAACCTTCAGTCAACAAGAATTTTCTCCAACGCATCCCGAAACGCCTCGGGAATCGCCACCGGCTTCTTAACAGCCCGCTCGACAAACACATGAACAAAGTGTCCAAACGCGGCCGGCTCGTCATTGCCCTGCTTGAATATCCCAATCTCGAAACGAACTGAGCTGTTGCCGATCTTCGCTACGCGCAAACCGACATCGACGGACTCGGGAAACGCCAGTGATTTTTTGTACTGACACATGGTTTCGACCACCAGCGCGACGATGGCGCCATTGTGGTAGTCGAGACCGCCGTGGCGCATGAGATAATCGTTTACGACGGTGTCGAAGTAGGAATAGTAGATGACGTTGTTCACGTGCCCGTAAACGTCGTTGTCGTGCCAACGGGTCGGGATGGTGAGGAAGTGTTTGTAACTTGCGCGGGTTTCGCTCATGCGCTGCGGTTTGCTTTATCTTGATCGTTGACAGTCGTAGAGTGGATCAAGCGAAGCGGATCCACCGCTTTGCGCCTTGATCCAGCCTACCTGTTTAGCTAAATGGCAAGGCAGCCGGGCTGGGAGCCAATGGCCCGAGGCCACCCCGTACTGGTGCGGCTCTCCGCGCATCGCTAGCAGCATTTAGCCGCGCGCACACGTGAGAGTTAGCTCTTAATCGCCGCTTTAATTTGTTCTAGCGCGCTCGGGTCATCCAGTGTCGTCAAGTCTCCTGCGTCCTTGCCTTCCGCAATCGCTTGAATGCTCCGTCGCAACAATTTCCCTGAGCGCGTCTTCGGCAACAGTGTGATGAAATGCACCCGCGATGGTCGTGCGATGGCGCCCAACAAATTATCGACCGCTTGCATGATCTCTTTTTCCAACGCCGCACGGCCAGCTTCATCGGCAGCGCGGCTCGCGTCCTTGAGCACGGCAAACGCAATCGGCACTTGGCCTTTGAGTTTATCTTCCACGCCGACCACGGCAACTTCAGCGACATTGGGATGAATCTGCACGGCTTCTTCGATCTCGCGCGTGCCTAGCCGATGCCCAGCGACGTTGATCACGTCGTCGGTGCGGCCGAGGATGAAGTAATAGCCGTCCTGATCGCGAATGCCCCAGTCGAACGATGAGTATGCGAGCTGGCCTTTGAAATTGGAGAAATAGGTTTTCACGAAGCGTTCGTCGTCGCCCCAAACGGTGGTCATGCAGCCCGGCGGCAATGGCGGAACGACCGCGACGACGGCTTTCTCGCCGGCGCCGACTTCTTCGCCCGTGACCTCGTGCAACAGTTTAATGTTGTAGCCATACACCGGGAAACTCGGGCTGCCGAATTTTCGCGGCGTGTCTTCAACGCCGATCATGGCGGACAACATGGGCCAGCCGGTTTCTGTTTGCCAATAATGATCGATGATGGGCTTCTTGATGCCATCGGCGATCCAGCGCGCGGTCGGCTCGTCCAACGGCTCACCGGCGAGAAACAGATAACGCAGCGAACTCAGATCATACTTAGTGAGCAAGGCGGGATCTTGTTTTTTCAACACGCGGATAGCGGTGGGCGAACTGAACATGACGTTGACCTTATGGTTCTGCACCAGCTTCCACCAGATGCCGCCGTCGGGCCGAATCGGCAAGCCTTCGTAAAGGATGCTGGTGCAGCCATAAATCAACGGCGCGTAGATGATGTATGAGTGCCCGACGACCCAACCGATGTCGCTGGTGGTGAACATGGTCTCGCCGGGCTTGCAACCGAAAATATACTTCATCGAAGATGCGAGGGCAACGGCATAACCACCCGTATCGCGCTGCACCCCTTTGGGCTTGCCCGTAGTGCCCGACGTATAAAGAATGTACGACGGTTCGTTCGATTCCATCCAGGTGATGGGAACCTGCTCGTTCAAGTGTTGCGCTCGGAGCGTCGCGTAATCGAGATCGCGCCCTGCGACGAGGTTCATCGCCGCGTCCAATCCACGATTTACGAGAACCACATTCCGCGGCGGAAATTGCGCCAGGCGAATCGCCTCGTCCACCAGGTGTTTGTACGGCACAATCTTGCCGCCACGCATGCCGGCATCGGACGTGACCATGACCTTCGGTTTAGCGTCATCGATGCGCGTCGCCAAGCTTGCCGAAGCGAAGCCGCCGAACACGACGGAATGAATCGCCCCGATACGCGCGCAGGCGAGCATCGCAAACATCGCTTCGGCAATCATCGGCATGTAGATCAACACACGATCGCCCTTCGTCACGCCCAAGGATTTCAACACCGCCGCCATGTGATTCACCTCGTGGAACACATCCCGGTAGGTGAATTTCTTTTCTTCGTTGGTTTCGGTGGAAATGTAAATCAGCGCCGTTTGTGCGGCACGCTCCGCCAAGTGGCGATCCACCGCGTTGAAACAGAGATTGGTTTCGCCGCCGGCGAACCATTTCGCGAACGGCGGTTTCGAATAGTCCAGTACCTGTTCGAATGGCTTATGCCAGCCAATATGCTTGGCTTCCTCGCGCCAGAATGCGTCGGGGTTTTCGATGGAATGTCGATGGAATTCTTTATAGGTCGTCACGCTGCTCCTCCTGCTTTTGTCATTCCCGCGCAGGCGGGAATCCATTTTGAGTTTCTTATTGCGAATGCACTATGGATTCCCGCTTTCGCGGGAATGACACATTGCTAATAATTAACGTTTACAACCAACCGCCCGCGCACCTGCCCCGCCAAAATCTCCGGCGCTTTAGCGATGGCTTCCGCGAGGGAAATTTCCGTGGTCATCTTGTCGAGCTTAGCCTGGTCGAGATCCGATGCCAAGCGCGACCAGGCTTCCAGGCGAACGGCCTTGGGCGCCATCACGCTTTCGATGCCTACCAGCGTCACGCCGCGCAAAATAAACGGCGCGACGCTGGTAGGCAAATCCATGCCTTGCGCCAGGCCGCAAGCCGTGACCACGCCGAGATATTTGGTCGATGCGCAAACGTTCGCGAGGGTGTGGCTGCCGACCGTATCCACTGCGCCGGCCCAGCGCTCTTTGGCAAGCGGCTTGCCCGGCGCGGAAAGCGTGGCGCGATCGATGACTTCACTCGCTCCGAGAGCTTTCAAATAATCCGCTTCCCCCATGCGACCAGTCGATGCGACGACAGTGTAGCCGCGCTTCGCGAGCAATGCGATGGCCACGCTGCCGACGCCGCCAGCCGCGCCGGTGACCAGCACCTCGCCTTTGCCCGGTGTCACGCCGTGCTTTTCCAGGCCCAGTACGCACAGCATGGCGGTGTAGCCCGCCGTGCCGATGGACGCGGCTTGTTTGGTCGTGAAACCCGATGGCAGCGGCACTAGCCACTCGCCCTTCAATCGTGCTTTCTGAGCGAGGCAACCCCAATGGCCCTCGCCCACGCCCCAGCCGTTGAGCACTACTTTGTCGCCCGCTTTCCATAGTGTGGAATTACTTTCTTCCACCGTACCCGCGCCATCGATGCCAGGCACCATCGGAAACTTGCGCACCACGGGCGCTTTGCCGGTAATGGCGAGGCCATCCTTGTAATTGACGGTGGAATAGTCGACGCGTAGGGTGACGTCGCCTTCGGGCAAATCACTTTCGTTGATGCCGGTGACTTTCGCTTCGGTGCCTGCGTCAGTCTTGTTTAGGAGAATGCCTTTGAACATAGTTATCTCAATAGATTTAATTTGAAAAGGGATTCAGCGGCTTTAAAAAACGTAGCGACGATGCCCGTATCCTAGGCGCACGGCGCGCAGTAGTTTTTCAACGGCTATTTTATCCTACATGCTGATAGGCGAGATACTCGCGCGATTGCATTTCCCGTAAACGGCTCACGGTGCGCGGAAACTCTTGGCTGTTCGGCCCGCTACGATATAAATCTTCCATTGGCACTTCCGCGCTCATGATCAAATTCACACGCTGATCGTAGAGCACATCGACCAGCCACGTGAAGCGCCTGGCTTCCGCTGCGTGCTCTGCTGTCATACCCGGAACGTTGGCGAGCATCAGCGTGTGGAATCGTTTCGCGAGTTCGAGATAGTCCGATTGCGAGCGCGCCGTGCCGCACAGTGCGGTGAATTCGAACCAACCGATACCGGAAGAGGCGCTCCTGGCTTGGATCTTGCGGCCAGTCACTTCGATCGAGACGCTGCGCGGCGGCGCCGAGGCCAGGGTCGTGAAAGATCGCAGCATCGCCTCGCCGGCCGCCGGCCCGAGGGGCGAATGATAGAGATCGAGTTGTTCCAGACTGCGCAGACGGTGGTCGACGTCGCCATTGAGTTCGATGACATTCAGGTTGTTTTTGATGAGTTCGATGCCGGGCAGAAAACGCTCGCGCTGCAGGCCGTTTGGATAAAGCGCATCGGGCCGATAATTGGATGTCATGACGCAGATCATGCCGCGGGCGAACATGTTCTTGAGTAAGCGCGCGAGGATCATCGCATCGCCGATGTCGCTAACGTGAAATTCGTCGAAGCACAGCACGCGTACGTCCCGCGCAAGTTTTTCGGCGATAAGCACAAGCGGATCGGATTCCTGTTTAAGACCCGCGAGTTCGCGATGGATGTTTTGCATGAAGGCGTGGAAATGCACGCGCCGTTTGCGTCGATACGGCAGTTGCGTATAGAACGCATCCATCAGCATGCTCTTGCCGCGACCGACGCTGCCGTGGATATACAGCCCACGTGGTGGAAGCCGACGGCCGAAGGTTTTCATGAAGGGCCGGCCGCGATAGGACTTGAATTCGATCAGTTCGTCGAACAGTTGTTGCAGGCGCGCGGCGGCGTGTTCCTGCGCCGCATCGGCGCGAAAGCCGCTGGTCAATTGTTGTTTACGATACCAATGGAGAGGCCCGACAGGTGCGGCCTCTGGCATGGCATTTCCGGAGAAGCGCTCTGCTATTGACTCTTCGGGCATATCAAATTGAAATATCTAAACCTGCGGAGCCGGAAATCAACTTGCTCCCGCGCCTTCAAGAGCCTGCTGCGCGAAACTTATTCCGCTCATCGCTTCAATTCCAAAGCGCGTGGATTAATCAAATATGCAACGCACGCTTATCGACGGCCAACGCCGCTTCGTGCATGACTTCCGATAACGACGGGTGAGCATGGACGATACGGGCAATGTCTTCCGACGACGCGCCGAACTCCATCGCTACCACGGCTTCGGCGATCAACTCGGATGCGAACGGCCCGAGGATGTGAACGCCGAGAATTCGATCGGTGTTCGCGTCGGCGAGCATTTTGACGAAGCCGTGGGTTTCGCCTAGACCTTTGGCGCGGCCATTGGCCGTGAACGGGAAACTGCCGGCGCGATAGGCAACGCCCTTTGCCTTGAGTTGTTTCTCCGTCTCACCGACCCAGGCGATTTCCGGCGCGGTGTAAATCACCCAGGGAATCGTGGCTAGGTTCACGTGGCTCTTCTGACCGGCTATCAATTCCGCGACGGCCACACCTTCTTCCGAGGCTTTGTGCGCGAGCATCGGTCCACGCACCACATCGCCGATGGCGTAGACATTCTTGGCGATCGTACGGCAATGCTCGTCCACTTGAACGAACCCTATCGCGTCAACCTTGATTCCGGCGGCATCGAGGTTGAGCCCCGCGGTATTCGGTACGCGGCCGACGGCCATGATGAGCTTATCAACGACCAGTTGCTGCACGCCGGCGCTGCCTTCGTAATCGATGGTGACTCGATTTTTCGCGGCCGTCACGGATTTGATCTTGACGCCAAGTTGAATTGCGAGGCCCTGTTCCTTGGTGAAAATTTTGAGTGCGTCGGTTGCTACTTGCTCATCAACCGCGCCGAGGAATTCAGGCAATGCTTCCAGGATTGTGACTTCGGCGCCGAGGCGCTTCCACACGCTGCCCATCTCGAGGCCGATGACGCCGGCGCCGATAACGCCGAGTTTTTTCGGAACAGTGGGAATGGAGAGTGCGCCCGCGTTATCGAGGATCAACTGATCATCGACTTTAGCGAACGGCACGGCGCGCGGCACGGAGCCGGTAGCGATAACGACATGCTGCGCGGAAATCGTGTCGTGCTTATCGCCGTCGACGACTTCGATCTGATAAACGTCACCGCCGCCAACGAAACGCCCCAGGCCGGGCATGGACGTCACTTTGTTTTTTTTGAACAGGAAACCAATCCCGCCAGTGAGTTGATCAACGATCTTGTCTTTGCGCGCCAGCATCTTGGCAAGATCGAGGATCACGCCTTGCGCCTGAATGCCGTGGTCGGCAAAACCATGCATCACGCGATGATAGTTCTCGGACGATTCAAGCAACGCCTTGGACGGAATACAGCCGACGTTCAAGCACGTGCCACCGAGACTAGGTTTGCCCTTGGCGTTTTTCCAGTCATCGATACAGACCGTGTTAAAACCAAGCTGCGCGGCACGGATCGCTGCGACGTAGCCACCAGGACCACCGCCGATTACGGCGACATCGTAGGATTGGGACATAGGGAGTTAGCGGCTAGGGGTTAGAGGCTAGGGTCTAGGGTTTTTGGCTAGTCTCTAGCCAATAGTCGCTAGTCCCTGCATTTAAAGGTCTAAGAGCAGCCGCGCCGGATCCTCGAGCGCGTCCTTCATCGCCACCAGCGACAGCACGGCTTCGCGGCCGTCGATGATGCGATGGTCGTAGGAGAGCGCGAGGTAGTTCATCGGGCGGATGACGATTTGGCCGTTTTCCACCACCGGCCGTTCTTTGGTGGCGTGGACGCCGAGGATCGCCGATTGCGGTGGATTGATGATCGGGGTCGAGAGCATGGAACCGAACACGCCGCCGTTGGAAATGGAGAACGTGCCGCCGGACAATTCCTCGATAGTGAGCTTGCCGTCCTGCGCGCGGGCGCCGAAATCGGCAATGCGCTTTTCGATGTCGGAGAATGATAACCGGTCGGCGTCGCGGATGATCGGCACGACTAAGCCGCGCGGGCTACCGACGGCGATGCCGATGTCGAAGTAACCGTGATAGATGATGTCGTTGCCGTCGATGGAGGCATTGACCAACGGGAATTTCTTTAGCGCGGCGACGGCGGCTTTCACGAAGAATGACATGAATCCGAGCTTGACGCCGTGTTCCTGCTCGAATTTTTCCTTGTACTTATTGCGCAGTTCCATCACCGGTTGCATGTTGACTTCGTTGAACGTCGTCAAGATCGCGGCGGTGGATTGCGATTGCACCAAGCGCTCGGCGATGCGTGCGCGCAGACGCGACATGGGCACCCGTTGCTCCGGCCGGCCGGCGATGCGCATCGACGTGACATTCAACGTTTCCACTGTTGCCGGCGCGGACGCCGCGGGCTTTGCTTCGAGGTGGGTGATGACGTCGGCCTTAGTGACACGCCCGCCGCGGCCGCTTCCGGCTACGTCGCCGCTGTTCAGTCCTTGCTCGGCGAGCATCTTGCGCGCCGCCGGCAACGCTATCGAGGCATCGGCCTGCAAGGCTGACGCAGTGGCCTTCTCAGGCATGGCAGACTTGGCAGCCGCATCTAGCTTGGCCTCTGGCGCGGCAGCTTTCGAAATCGCCGCTTTTGCTTCCGTATCGATCGCCGCGATCACTTCGTTGCTGATCACCGTGCCGCCATCGGTCTTGACGATTTTCGCCAGCACGCCCGAGACCGGCGCAGGCAATTCCAGCACCACTTTGTCGGTCTCGATGTCGATCAGATTCTCGTCGCGTTCGACGTATTCGCCGGGCTTCTTGTGCCAAGTGACGAGCGTCGCTTCCGACACCGATTCGGACAACTGTGGAACTTTAACCTCTACGAGCATGATCTCTCCACAACATTACTTGATTGGAATAAAAGTCAGTGCGGCATCGATCACCGCTTTTTGCTGTTCGATGTGCTTCGCCAAATAACCGACCGCGGGTGATGCCGACGAGGGCCGCAGAGCGTAGCCCAGTTCCTGATCTTCGCGCATGTTGCGCAACAGATAGTGTTGGATGCGATGCCAAGCGCCTTGGTTCCCGGGCTCCTCCTGCGCCCAAATTACGCTTTTTGCTTTTGCATAGCGTTTCATCTCGGCGGCGAATTGGGTATGGGGAAACGGGTAAAGTTGCTCCAGGCGTATCAAGGCGATGTCGTCGATATTGCGCGCGCGGCGCTCGGCCACAATATCGAAATACACTTTGCCGCTGCAGGCGACGATGCGTTTCACTTTCTTGGCATCAAGCGCATCGATCTCGCCGATCATCGGCTGAAAGTTGCCGGTGGCCAGATCGTTCAAATCCGATGTGGATTCCTTGCGGCGCAGCAAACTCTTGGGCGTGATGACGATCAAGGGTTGACGCATGGGCCGCACCATCTGACGCCGCAGCAAATGGAACATTTGCGCCGGCGTTGACGGCACGCACACTTGAATATTGTGCTCGGCGCACATCTGCAAGAAGCGCTCCAGCCGCGCCGAGGAATGCTCGGGACCTTGACCTTCGAAGCCATGGGGCAGCAACATCGTTAAGCCGCAGTGGCGGCCCCACTTGGTCTCGCCGGAAGTGATGAACTGGTCGATCACGACTTGCGCGCCGTTGGCGAAATCGCCGAACTGGGCTTCCCAGATCACAAAAGTATTCGGGTCGGTGGTGGCGTAACCGTATTCGAAACCCAACACCGCTTCTTCCGATAACAGAGAATCGATCACCAGACAATCCGGCTGACCTTCAAAGATATTGCGTAACGGCACATAGTTGCCGTCATCCCATTTCTCGCGGTTCTGATCGTGGACTACCGCATGGCGGTGGGAGAAGGTACCGCGGCCGCTGTCTTGCCCTGACAAGCGGATGGAAAATCCATCCTTCAGCAGCGAAGCGTAAGCTAAGTTTTCCGCCATGCCCCAATCGAGAACTTGCTTGCCCAGCCCCATTTCGCGCCGAGCTGCCATGACACGCTCGACGGTGGGATGCAATTTTAAGTTTTTCGGCAGTGTGGTCAGACGCACGGCGAGCGCTTCTAACTCCTTGCGCGGCACCGCTGTTACCGCCGGGTTTTGCCAGTTGATGTTTTGATACGGCGCCCAATCGGGGGCGAACGGCGGCTTGTGGTTATACAGAATCGCGGCATTGGTGCTTTGGCCCGCGTCGAGGGCGGCGCGGATGGTCTTGATCATCTCCTCGGCCTCGGCTTCCGCGATCACACCCTCTTCCGTCAAACGCATCGCGTAGAGCTTGCGCGTGCCAGGGTGTTGAGCAATTTTCTTGTACATGAGCGGCTGGGTCACCAGCGGCTCGTCTTGCTCGTTATGGCCTAACCGGCGGAAGCAAACCAGATCGACGATGGCATCCTTGCCGAACTTCATGCGGAAATCGAAGGCGATTTCGATCGCCAGCAACACGCTCTCGGGATCGTCGCCATTAACATGGATCACCGGCGCTTCGATCATTTTGGCGATGTCGGTGCAATAGATTGACGAGTGAGTATCGCGCGGATCCGAAGTGGTGAAGCCGATTTGATTGTTCACCACC
>JAYTGZ010000102.1:0-3875 GCA_043733025.1 Pseudomonadota bacterium
CGCTTGGGTGGAATCGGTTTGGTGGGCGTGGGCGGGATCGTTGGGTTTGGCGGCGCCGTGGGCGTGGTAGAACCAAGCGCCCGCCGCGTCGCGCTCGAAGCGATGCAGCGTGCCGGCATGGAAAATCTCGAGTGCGCCTAGATCATCGATCGACATCGGCAGCAGCATGCGTGAATTGGCGACGGCATTGTCATCGCTTGTCGTCGCGGCGCGATCTTTGTATTGGATGAATACGATTCCGCCAATCAGCACGAGCAGCAACAGCCAAATGATGACCACGCGCGCGCGGACGCCCGTCGCCGCGCTCATCGTTGGCGCCACCACACCGCCGTCCCAATCACCGCGAGCAGCAACGGGATGAGAATCACCGACAGGAAAAACGTCCCCTTCATCTGGCGATTGGTAAGGTTCACGCGCGGCCGGTCGAAGGTGCGGGGTTCGACGCCGATCAAGTTTTCTTTCGACGCGAGATAGTTCACCGTGTTCAAGAACAACTTGCCATTACCCATGATGTGGAAGAACGAGTTCGTGGCGAAATCAGAATCGCCGATGACGACGACGCGCGAGCGTTTGAAGTTGACGGGCGCGGAAGTGGCCGCGTTCCCAGCGATTTTTTCACCGCGCAGTTCCGCCATAATCGTGGCGGCGGTACGCGCCGTTTCCGGACGCCGGTTGACGATCACCATCATGGACAGGGGGCCGGCCTTATCTTGTCCCTCTGTGAATTCCGCGCGATTTCTATCGGTTATGCCGAAACTGGATTTGGAAGAATTGATCAGCGGCATGACTGAGACGCCGGGCGGTTGCTGCGGAGTTGGCGACAGGGAACGAACGCCGGGGAAAAAAGTCAGCGGCAATTGGTCGGTGATCTGATGGCGGTGGTAATCCGTTACCGCGGGGGCGGAAGGATCCGCCCAGAAATGGCTCGCGGTGTCGATGACGATGTCGTTGTCGGCGAGGACGCCGAATTTTTGCAGCACCGGTTCCAATCCCGTCTCAACGAAGGGATCGAGCATGAAAATGGCGTTATGACCGTCATCGAGATACTTGCCGATCGCCTCGATTTCCCGCGGCAGCAGCGCGCTCTTGGGACCAGCAACCACGAGCAAAGCACAATCGTTCAAAGTGCTGCCGCCCTTGAGTAGCGAGACTTTTTCCACGGTGTAATTCATGGCTTCCAGCGCGGCTCGCGCCTTGGCCATACCGTGTTGCTCATGGATGATCGCTTTGTCGCCGAGGCCATGAGAGTGGCCGGCATTGCCTTCCATATGGTCGTGGGATTCGATGCTGTACGGATCCGCTTCGCTGTGGCCGTCGAGGAAACACAAGCGCTGTGTCACCCCCTGGGAGATGCGTAAAATGCCGTTCGCGATATCGACTTCAGTCGGCCCGTTAATTTGCAGTTTGCGGCCTTCGCTTTGCATCAGCGCGGTGCCGGCGAACTGTACGCCCATCAGCCGCGCCTTGGCCGGATTAAGCATCGGGTCGTGGAATTCCACCGTGAGCTTGTTCGTTTCTTTCTGCATCAACTCGTAAAGCTCAACGGTTTCGCGCATCGCCGGATCGTGGAAGAAAACGACGTGTACCGGTTTATCCAAATGTCGCAACACGTTGACGGTCTGTTTTGACAGCGAGTGCTCTTTCTGCGCGCTCAAGTCGAAACGCATGGGGAAGCGCGCGGAAAGATAGCCGATTGCGACCAGCACACCCACCATGCCGAAGGTGAATAGCGCGATTTCGCCTTTGCGCGCTTTGAACATCGAACCGATTTCGCGGCGCAACGCAAACGCACCCCACAGGCTCAGCGCCGCGCCGGCCAGCGCGAGGATCGTGGTCAGCCAACGATCTTGCAGCACGATGGAATGAATTGCCGCGGCGGCCGCGAGTAACGCGATGCCTGCGAGTAACACCATTCCCGCGCGGAAGGAAGATTTCATCCTAACGCCTCCACAGCAGATAACCGGCGTTGAGCGTTAGCGCGATAGCGCTTGCGATCAAGTAAAAAATCACGCCTTCGCTGCGCACTAGACCGCGCACAAAATCGCCGAAATGATCGGCGAATGACAGATAACCGAACAGGTCTCTTAACATATCGGAACTTTGGAATTCCTTCAGGTGGCCGATGAACCAGAACGCCAGCAACACCGAAACGGTGACTAGCGCCGCGATGATTTGGTTCTGCGTCAGCGCCGAGAAGAATTGGCCGATGGCCAAGCACGCCATGCCGAGAAGGACAAAGCCCAGATATCCGGACAAGATGGTGGTCGATTCCGGATTTCCGTATAGATACATCGGCACTAGGTTGATGGCCGTGCCCGCGGTCATAAGCAACAAAATGGTGACGGCGCCCAGGTATTTGCCGAGCACCACTTGCCAGGGTTTGAGCGGAAGTGTGGTGAGCAACTCCATGGTGCGGCCCGAATATTCGCTAGAGAAGAGCCGCATCGATACGAGTGGGATCAACGTAATCAACAGAATCCCCATATTGCGGAAAGTCTCGTTCATGATCGCGTTGCCGGTGGAAAAAATGTCATAGAGAAAAAAGTAACCGGTTCCGAGCAAGAACACCGCGACGACGAAATAGGCGATCGGGGTACGAAAGTAGACCAGCAATTCTTTCTGGAAAACGGCGAGTAGACCTCTCATTTATACGCTCGCTTTCTGTGGCGCCGATTGAATGTAATGCAAGAAAATATTCTCCAAGGACGGTTGCTGGCGCTCGAGGCGATAGAGGTCCCAACGGTTTGCCACGGCACGCGCGATCGCGGCTTCGACGCCATCGCGCGGTTCCACTTGGCAGTTGACGGTGACGACGCCTTCGATACCAGGGAGCGGGCGGATGATGACAGATATCACGCCTCCCAACGAGCGCAATTCCTGCTCCAGCGCGCCGGCGGGGGCGCGTACCGTGAGCGCGACTAGATCGGTCTGTTCCGAGACGCGTTGTAGATTCGCCGGCGAATCGATCGCCAGCAATCGCCCATGATTGATAATCGCCACCCGCTGGCAAATCATCGTGACTTCCGGCAGGATATGCGTACTCAACAGCACCGCATGTTCCGCGCCGAAATTGCGGATGACTTCGCGAGTTTCTTGAATTTGGCCGGGATCGAGGCCCGCGGTCGGCTCGTCCAATAACAACACTTCAGGTTTACCGAGCAAGGCTTGCGCCAGACCGACCCGTTGCCGATAACCTTTCGACAGTTTGTATATTTCGCGGCGGCGCACGTCTTCCAGCCTGCACGCGACACTGACCCGTTCGATCTCGGCGTTGATCGCCGCGCGCGGCACACCTTTGACCTTAGCGATGAAGCGCAGGTATTGCGCGACTTCGAGCGTATCGTAAAGCGGTGGATGTTCCGGCAAGTAACCGATTTTCTGCGCTGCTTCCTGATTCTGCGTCGCCATGTCGAATCCGGCAACACTTACGCGCCCGGATGTCGCGGTGCTCACGCCCGCGATCATGCGCATGGTCGTCGTCTTCCCCGCGCCGTTAGGACCCAGAAAACCGACGATCTCGCCCTTCTCGACGTGGAAGGACAGATCGTGAACAATGGTTTTGGGGCCGTACTGCTTGGAGACTGCTTCGAGTGAGATGGCGGCTGGCATGGAGGTTACTGTAAGATTTACCTAGACACAAAAAAAGGCTCCCCGCGAGGGGGAGCCTTTTCGAACAGCTTAAACTACCGCTTATTTATACCACTTGTTGCCCATCTTAGCGAACTGGTCTTGATCGTGCGCCATGAAGATATCGGCGCCTTCCAGATCGCGCATGAACTTCAGGCGATTGAGAGACTTGGTGTAGTCCATCACGCTGTAGTTCAGGCCGGCCGGATAACCGTCGAGGTTTTCCTGCATCCAAATTGCGTCTTGTG
>JAYTGZ010000103.1:0-2341 GCA_043733025.1 Pseudomonadota bacterium
TAAATCTCGCACGCATGAACAAAGTCCGCGCCATCGATCTTGATAACAACACGATGACAGTCGAAGCCGGTTGCGTGCTCGCGCAACTGCAACAAACCGCGCAAGAACACGATCGGCTGTTTCCCTTGAGCCTCGCGGCCGAGGGCAGTTGCACGATAGGCGGAAATCTTTCCACCAACGCCGGTGGCACGGCGGTATTGCGTTACGGCAACACGCGCGAATTGACCCTGGGGCTCGAAGTCGTATTACCCGACGGGCAAGTCTGGAGCGCCCTCAGGGGCTTGCGAAAAGACAATACCGGCTACGATCTGAAGCAATTGTTCATCGGCGCCGAAGGCACGCTGGGCGTCATCACCGCCGCCGTGGTGAAACTGTTTCCACAACCGAAGTCGAGCGCGACCGCGTTCGTCGGCGTCACCAGTGCCTCGCAGGCACTGCAACTCTTCAATCAACTGCGCGCTGACTGCGCGGAGCGATTGACCGGATTTGAACTCATTTCGCGGCTTTGCCTCGACTTCGTGCTGCGCCATATTCCGAACACCGGCGACCCGCTAGCTACGCCCTATCCCTGGTACGTGTTGATCGAGTTGTCGGAAAGCGCCACCGCCCTGAACGCGAGCGACATGCTCGAACAAGAACTCGGCATCGCCATGGAGAAAAGCGCCGCCGTTGACGCAGTAGTCGCAAAAAGCACGGCACAGAGCCAAGCGCTGTGGTCCTTGCGGGAGAATATTTCCGAAGCGCAACGCTTCGAAGGCGCCAGCATCAAACACGACATTTCGGTGCCGATCAGCGCCGTCCCCGAATTCGTCACTCGCGCGAGCGCCTCGCTGGAAGCGGCGTTCCAAGGCATACGCATCGTCGCGTTCGGCCACATGGGCGACGGAAATTTGCATTTCAATGTCAGCCGCCCGCTCGCCCAAACCGATGCGGAATTTTTTGCCCAATCGCATCGCATCAACGAAATCGTCCATGATCTAGTTCATGCCATGAATGGCAGCATCAGCGCGGAACACGGCTTGGGACAACTGAAACGCGATGAGATTACGCGTTACAAAAGCCCGCTTGAACTCGACCTGATGCGCGCGGTAAAGCATGCTTGGGATCCGCTCGGGATCATGAATCCCGCCAAAGTCATATAGGCATCGCGCCGGGAGCCGCATGGATACGGGGTAGCCCTAGGCTAGCCACTGGCCTCGGGCCATTAGCTGCTGGCAATGCATGCTTGGAAAGCGTAAGCAGTTCGATGGTTTTGCGGGGAACGGGATCGATGAGACGGCATGTCGCATCGTATTGACGAGCTAATTTCTTGTAGCTAGTGAGGGCAAATTTAGGATTCGGCCTGCCGGTATCGCGATACGATTTCATGTTTGATTTTAAGTTAAGCTCCGGAAGAACAGCTAGCAACCCTTCGGCATCTCTGTCAAAAGAGATCACGCACGTTTCAGCCAGCGCGAGCGCCGAGCGGTGAATGCGATTCGCCGTCGGGTGCGGCGTCGTTACTTCACCTGTTCCACCTGCATAAGCGTGAAGACGCCATTGATCTTGTCCGCCGCGAAGTTGATCTTATCCCCTTCCTTGAGCTGATCGAGCATCACGGCATCTTTGACGCGAAAGATCATGGTCATGCCGGGCATATCTAGGTTTTTGATCGGACCGTGCTTGATGGTGACTTTGCCTACATCCTTGTCGACTTTTTTGACTTCACCTGCGGTCATCGCAGTCGAATCGGCGTGATGGCTGTCATGCTGATCGGCGTAGACTTGGGAAAGCGGCGTGCTTAGTGCCATGACTAACGCCAAGGAAAGTAAATGAGTGCGTTTCATATGGTGTTCCTCTCAAAAAAAATGGATCAATGTTTGACCGCGACTTTGCCGACCATTCCGGCTTCCATATGGCCCGGCTGGAGGCAGGCGAAGTCGACCGTGCCGCTATTGGTGAACTGCCAAACGATCTCACCGGTTTTCCCCGGTAACAGGCTAAGCATGTTGGCATCGGCATGCTCCATCTCCGGAAATTTCTGCATTAATGCCGCGTGTTCTTTCAGTTCTTTTTGGGTGCCGAGCACCAGCTCGTGTTTAAGTTTTCCGGTGTTCTTTACGACGAAGCGGATGGTTTCGCCTTCCTTTACACTGATTTGATCCGGCGCGTAACGCATGTTATCGCCGGCAACGATTTCGACTGTGCGCGAGATTTTCCTGGGGTTACCCGCCTTGCCTATGCCATCGCCCCCATGGCCGTGCCCGCTGGCGTGATGATCTTTCTTGGCGACTTGGGACTTGTGCACGTCATTGCTCGCGCAGCCGCTGGTTGCAACGAACGCTAGTGCAATAGCTGAAAT
>JAYTGZ010000104.1:0-13268 GCA_043733025.1 Pseudomonadota bacterium
GCATCGACTTTGCCGTCGATGAAGTACTGCATTGTATTGTCGAAAGTCTTCGCCTCGACCCAGTTGATGTCCTTGCGTGGATCCATGCCGACATAGGCCACGATGCTCGCAACGAAGTAGTACTCAAGCGAGCCAATCAGGGCGACTGCTACGCGCTTGCCCTTCAAGTCGCGCACCGCGTCGATCCGTGCGTTTGCAAAGAGCTCGTAACAACCGCCATGAATCCCAGCCAGCGCGACCAATTGTCCGCCGGCGTCCAATGCGGGGATCATGCTCGGCGGTGAATCAACCGAGATATCGGCCCGGTTCGCGATCAGCATTTCTCCCGTGGCTGCTCGATCCATTTCAACGTATTCCACCTCGGAAAAACCTTCCAAACGCAATAGCTCTTCCGCCACACACTCCGGCGCCAAGCAGATCGCGGGCAGCTTTACCAGGCGAATCTTCTTCACCTCCGGCGGCGGCTCGGCCGCAGCGATACGCGAGTATCCCAGCAGTGACGCAGCGCCTAGCGCAGAAGTGCTTTCAAGAAATTGCCGACGTGTGTAGTTCATGGTTGGTCCTCCGTGGTGGCCTGTTTCGCCACAAGCGACCCACGGCAAGTGGCATAATGTATTCTACCGAAATTTGGAGTTCGGCTATGCTAAGTCAGGAATACGGTCCCATCTCTAAGGAAGAATACCTGCACCTCGAAGCGCAAAGCCCGGTCCGGCACGAGTACGTGAGCGGCGAAATTTTTGCCATGACTGGCGGAACGCTGCGGCACAACGCGATTGCCGTAAACTTGGTCGCTGCTTTACACGCGCATTTGCGTAACACCCCTTGCCGGGCGTTCATCAATGATGTCAGGGTGCGAGTAGCGAAGGCCAATGCGTACTACTACCCCGACCTGCTCGTGAGTTGCGCGCGCGATGCCCAAGCGATGGATCTCCAGTCGGGCGAAGTCGAAGATGCGGTGCTGATCATTGAAGTGCTCTCGCAGGGTACCGAGGCCACCGACCGCAGGGAGAAACTGTTGGCGTACCGCACGCTTGCGTCCCTTGCCGAATACGCGCTCATCAGTCAGGACCAAGCCCGCGTTGAAATTCACCGGCGACGAGGCATTGGTTGGGAAAAGATCGAATACTCCGGCGCCGAAACGGTTGAATTTGCCTCGGTGAAGCTCACGATCGGCATGCGCGACATCTACGAAGGCGTGCCGATCGAATCCCTGATGCGCGGGCCTGGTCAGGCCTGAAGTCCGCCGCCGCCCGCGGTAAATGAACAGTGTTGGGTCAAGTCATCGGTAACTTCCGCGCTTGGGCGTCGCGTCGGGACGGTACTCATGACTCCGCTAGGAGGCGCATGGATACTGGCTTTCCAGAATGGCTGGCGCGACAGCCGCGCTGGTATTGCCTATCCTGGGGAGAACTGTGAGGTAACATAAAGTCGAACAGTGTGCGATTGATGAGTCAGGCAGAGAGCGCGTATAATCCGGAATCGCTCTGAATGTAGTGCCTTGTTCAGGCGGTTGTAATCAATGGCGGGCCTCCCCGCATTGCAGCGTAGTGAATCTGGTCAGGTGCGGAAGCAAGCAGCCACAGCTATTTACTGCAAGTGCCGGGGGTTAGGCTCGCCACCCCCCACTTGTTTTCGTCAAACGTGTCCCGTTACAAAATGACCTCGAGCGTCACTACCGCGCGGCGGTGATGGATTTCCGCGGCATCAACTGCTGGGCGGCGGTTTGCTCCAAAATGGAATACAGGGTTGCCGCCCGCGAATGCGCTTGCGTCGCGCCTGCCGAATCGCCCATTTGCTTTAAGGCGTTACCCCGTGCCAACCAGGCTTCGGGGTGATTTGGATCCAGCCGCAGCCAACCGTCCGATAGCGCCAACAGGTTGTACCACTGTGCGCGCGCTTCGAAATTCGCCGCCTGCAAAAAATGCGGCAACTCGGCGAGGCTGGGGCGAGACCAGAAGGGCATATCTGCAATGGGCGCGATGGGCAGATAGGCTTTCATGTCGCCGATTCTTTCGACGAACCAATCGACTGGAAGGGCGAAAAAACTGTTCGCACCGCCGGAGAAGAAGCTTAGGATACCAACCAATTGACCGTCGCTATCGATGAGCGCACCGCCGCTGTCGCCGGGGGCGAATGGTGCGCTGGTGCGTATCACGCGGCCGTTATCGAATGCGTAGAGTGCATGCACGTTACCTTGGCTGAAATGCGATTTTCCACCGAATGCGAAACCCGCCGCGGTTACCTCGTCGCCGACGTTAAGTTTATTGGCCGACCCGAGTTTAATCGGCGGCAAGTTGAGGCCGGACACGGTCAGCAAGCACAGATCGTGATACATATCGGGCGCGGTGGCCGTGACATCCCATTGGATGCCTTCTTGCACCAATTGGATGCGTTCCGCATCTTTTGTGACATGGCAATTCGTGATGACTTTACCGCGCGCGATCACCACGCCGGTGCCCATGCCGATGCCGCCTTGGCGGGTGGTCACCTGGACTTTGACCAGGCTGGACGCCAGCATTGCCAGCGTTGAGCGGTCGATTTCCGCATAGGTATTCAAGGAGATAGCCAGTCCCAGGACGGAACTTGCGAGAAGTTGAATCAGTCGATTCGTGAATCCTAGCGCGTTACTCATGTCAGCTCCTTGTTTGGCGGTCTACGCGGCTGCATTGGAAACTAAGCAATCCTTGTGCCGAAATCACCGTTGTCAACGTGGTGCATGCGGATGTAGCATTTGTTCACAAACAGGATACTCATCCAAACTCACGCGCCGATCACGAATATTTCACAAGTTATGTTCACGATAGGCCTTGAACTGGATCCGGTAAATACAGCAGATGGCCTAGTGCGAATGTCCTATCTGTTAGAATTCTCCCTATGAGTTATCAAGTTCTCGCGCGCAAATGGCGGCCTAAGTCTTTTGGCCAATTGGTTGGTCAAGACCATGTGGTGAAAGCTTTAAGTAACGCGCTCACGCAGCAACGCCTGCACCACGCTTATCTCTTTACCGGCACCCGCGGCGTCGGAAAAACGACGCTCGCTCGCATCTTGGCGAAGGCGCTGAATTGCGAAACGGGCATCACTGCGACGCCCTGCGGCACATGTGGCGCCTGTACGGAGATCGACCAGGGTCGCTTCGTCGACTTGCTGGAAGTAGACGCTGCGACCAACACCAAAGTCGAAGAGATGCGCGAGCTGCTCGACCAAGCGCAGTACATGCCGGTGTCGGGCCGTTTCAAGGTCTACATCATCGACGAGGTGCACATGTTGTCGCGCTCGGCGTTCAACTCCATGTTGAAGACTTTGGAAGAACCGCCGGAGCATGTGAAGTTTATTTTGGCGACCACCGATCCGCAGAAAGTACCCGTGACCGTCCTGTCACGTTGCCTGCAATTCAATCTCAAGCAAATGTCGACGGACGCCATCGCCGGACATTTGGCGCACGTGCTGCAGCAAGAATCTATCGAGTTCGAAACTAGCGCGCTGGATGTTTTAGCGCGCGCCGCCCGCGGTAGCATGCGCGATAGCTTGAGTTTGCTCGATCAGGCAATCGCCTACGGTGGCGGTAAAGTCGAGCGCGCACAAGTGTCCATCATGCTCGGCGCCGTCGATCATGATTATCTGTTCAACATACTCGATGCGCTCGCCAAACAAGACGGGCCGGCGATGATCGCCGAAGCCGATCGCATGCAGGAACGGGCGTTGTCGTTCGAGGAAGGTTTGCAAGAACTCGGCGTGATCTTGCATCAAATCGCGTTGCGGCAAACGGTGCCGGATGCCCTGCCGGAATCGATGCCAGACTTCGAGCGGATCGCCGCGCTGGCCAAATCATTCACGCCGGACGAAGTGCAACTTAACTATCAAATCAGCGTCAACGGCCGCCGCGATTTTGGACTGGCGCCCGATGAATACGCCGGCTTCACCATGACCTTGATGCGCATGTTGGCCTTTGCGGTGGAGGAGGGCGGTGCGGCCCCGCGTGCCCAGCCAACGAAACCATTGGCCGCAAGACCAGCAGATAGGTCATCGGCCGAACCCAGGAGAGCCGCTCCCAGTGCGGCTCTGGCCCTAGGCCACCCGGTCAGCCAGATGCCTGCCAGCGACCGCTCGGCTATTGCCTCTGGCCCTCGGCCAGTGGCTAGCCTAGGGCTACCCGGCCAGGCCAACGGCAGTGTCAAGTTCGATGGCGATTGGCTGGCGCTGGTGGGCAAGCTCCAATCCAATCGCATGGCGCATATGCTCGCGAGCCACGCGGAACTGGAACGCTATACCGACAGTCGCCTCTATCTTGCGATTGCCGAAGAGCATAAAAATCTCCTCGACAAAGCGTTCCAAGACAAGCTCAAAATCGCCCTCGAACAACAACTCGGCGCCGGCATTCGCTTTAGCATCAGAGTCGGCGATGTCACCAGTTCGCTGGCGGCCATCACCAACCGCACCGAGCGCGAACAACAAGCCAAAGCTATCGCCTCCATCGAGCAGGATCCATTCGTGCGCGATCTCATCGAGACCATGGACGCGAAACTCATCGAATCCTCGATCAAACCCATCACTTAAAGGAACCCAAGCCATGATGAAAGGCGGACTCGGCAATCTGATGAAGCAAGCCCAACAGATGCAGGACAATATGACGAAGATGCAGGAGCAACTCGCGTCGGTGGAGGTCGAAGGCCAGTCCGGCGCGGGCATGGTGAAAGTCATCATGACCTGCCGCTATGATTGCAAGCGCGTCACCATCGACCCCAGCTTGCTCGGCGACGACAAAGATATGTTGGAAGATCTCATCGCCGCGGCGATCAACGACGCGGCGCGCAAAGTGGACGCCACCGCGCAGGAACGCATGGGCGGGTTTACGTCCGGGATGGGATTGCCGGCAGGGTTTAAGTTGCCGTTTTAAATGCGGTGAACACCCGGCTTTTCGACAGTCCGCTCGCAACTCAGCTTGATGCGTTCAGGCTGCGAAGAACCAAGCGCCGCCGTGAAGATGTTCTGCCGTTGCCGGTGGTCACCGCCGACGCCATTGCCGGCTACCTGAAGTTCGAACGCCCGTAGACCACTAACCGGGCGGTATTCGTGCGCCACGTCGCCCCACGCGACCAGCCGATCGGCCCCGATTGCGTGCGCTGAACCGAGGCAGTGCGGTGGAGAGTTCAGGCGGCATGTTTGGATCGACGGTGGATGGAGGGGGTGGCCTACGGGGTAGCCCTAGGCTAACTCCTAGGGCCATTGGAATAGTTTGGTTCGTGCTTCGTTGAGCCGGCGAGCGGCGTCGTTATCGCTCATGGCGGCGGCGATGGTGTCGAGTTGCGGGAGGGTGACGTAATGATTGAGAAAGGCGGTTGCAAATCGATGCGACCTGGCGTAGCATTATTCGAAGTTGTCGCGCTTTGCCTACCCGTGCTTCCCGGCACGGGTCGCGGTCATCGCTCTTAGTCCCGGTTTCGAGGGTGCGACACCACGGAATCAGGCGTTCTCCGGAGTGCACGATCGTGATGCGCGGCCGTTGTGGTAGAAATCCTTTTCAATGGAGGTTCTATAGACGAAAATAACTGTAACTCGACCCCAACGCTGGCGCCGATTTAAAATTTGCCGGCACACGTCGCATGAAGCGACGAAATGAAGCCACCGCCGTGTGGCAAACCTGTGAAGCCCCTCGATTTTCGTGGGGCTTCGCGTTTGTGATGCGGGAGGCTATTGCACTCTACATTTTTTCTTGATACCTAAGCCACGAACCGCATCCAGCTTGCCCTCCGCCAGGGCATAACCTGGAAGCCAATATCCATGCGGTTTCCAGGCACATTTCGACTGCGCTGAATCCCTAAGCGATAATACCAAGCTACATCTTTCCACTCTGAGGCTGCAATGCGCAAAAAATTGGTGGTCGGTAACTGGAAAATGCATGGCGTCCTGGATGCCAACGAGGCGCTGCTGAAGGCGTTGGCAGATGCGAAGGATTCGCTCGCGGGTGTGGATGTGGCGGTCTGCGTTCCTTTCCCTTATTTATTCCAACCGGCGATGTTGCTGGAAAATACGCCCATCACTTGGGGTGCGCAGAACGTGAGTGAGCACGGGAACGGCGCTTTTACCGGCGAGGTTTCGGCTGCGATGTTGAAGGAGTTTTCCTGTAAATACGTTCTCGTGGGCCATTCCGAGCGGCGCACGCTGTATGGCGAAGACGATGGCGCCGTGGCGCGCAAATTCATCGCGGCGCAAAAGGCGGGCATCGTGCCGATCCTATGTGTCGGCGAAACCTTGGCGGAGCGGGAAGCAGATACAACCGAAAGCGTTATTGGGCGGCAATTGGACAAGGTGATCGAACTTGCCGGTATCGCCGCACTCCATAACTGCGTGGCGGCCTACGAACCCATCTGGGCGATCGGCACGGGGAAAACCGCGACGGCGGAGCAGGCGCAGGCCGTGCACCAGTTCATTCGAAGCCGCATCGCGAGCCACGATCCTGGCCTCGCTACTAAGCTTCTGATCCTCTATGGGGGTAGCGTAAAAGCGGCAAATGCGGCACAATTGCTGATTATGCCCGACGTCGATGGCGGCTTGATTGGCGGGGCGTCGTTGGTTGCCGAGGATTTCTTGGCGATCTGCCGCGCCGGGATTAGGGTGGCTTAATTCGCTGCCGCAACTGAAACTTTTTCGAGCATTTCATGGAAACATTCGTTTGGATTATTCACACCCTTGCGGCCCTCAGCGTGGTCGGCCTAGTGCTGATTCAGCACGGCAAAGGCGCGGATATGGGTGCGGCTTTCGGCAGCGGTTCCGCCGGTAGCCTATTCGGCTCGACCGGTGCGTCGAATTTTCTTAGCAAGACCACGGGCGTTTTGGCTGCGATCTTTTTCATCAGCAGCCTGGGCCTGACTTATTTGTCGGGCCATAGGCAGAGCAGTAGCGTGATGCAATCCGCTCCTGCGGCGGTGCAGCCGACCCCGGCGGCGACGGGGAAGAAAGCGGATGCGCCGGCAACGACAGCCGCACCGGCGGCGACGCCCGCGCCAGCGACACCTACGCCGACGGCCGCCGAGCCTGCGGCGGTGGATTCAAAAGCAAAGGATATCCCGAAGTAAGTTTGTAAATCCGTGCCGACGTGGTGAAATTGGTAGACACGCTGTCTTGAGGGGGCAGTGGCGAAAGCCGTATCAGTTCGAGTCTGATCGCCGGCACCAACTTAAAACTTTTTAGCGGCCTAACTGTCGCATAGTCATGTGGGTATGGGCGGCAAAACATGTTAGAAAACTACTTCCCGATCCTGATCTTCATCTTTGTCGCCCTCGCTATCGGCGTAGTGCCTCTTGCTTTGGGTTGGCTAATCAGCCTCCGCCTCGGCACCCACAACCCCGATTCCGAAAAACTTTCCCCCTACGAATGCGGCTTCGAAGCCTTCGAAGATGCGCGCATGAAGTTCGACGTGCGCTATTACCTGGTGGCGATCCTGTTTATTTTGTTCGATCTCGAAATTGCGTTCCTGTTTCCCTGGGCCGTGGTGCTGAAGGAAATTGGGCTGTTTGGCTTTATCGCCATGATGATTTTTCTTGCGATCCTCGTGGTTGGCTTTATTTATGAATGGAAAAAAGGTGCGCTCGAATGGGAATAAGACATGAATTTTGAGGGCGTCACCGAAAAGGGCTTCGTCACCACGAAGCTGGACACGCTCATCAATTGGACCCGCACCGGCTCGCTGTGGCCAATGACGTTTGGTCTTGCCTGCTGTGCGGTGGAAATGATGCACGCCGGCGCGTCGCGTTACGATTTGGATCGCTTCGGCGTGGTGTTTCGCCCGAGTCCGCGCCAGTCCGATGTAATGATCGTTGCTGGCACCTTATGCAATAAAATGGCGCCGGCGTTGCGTAAAGTCTACGACCAAATGCCCGAGCCGCGCTGGGTGATTTCCATGGGGTCGTGCGCCAATGGCGGTGGGTATTATCATTACTCCTACTCCGTCGTTCGCGGCTGCGACCGCATCGTGCCCGTGGATGTCTATGTGCCCGGCTGCCCGCCCACGGCGGAAGCCTTGATATACGGCATCATTCAACTGCAAAACAAGATCAAGCGCACCAATACTATTGCGCGAGCCGCTTAGGGTACTGAGAACCTCCTCCTTGAGTAATCTCGTATTTGGTCTCGCCGAGCCCGCCCTCACCCCAGCCCTCTCCAGCCTCCGCGGGAGAGGGAGTATCCCCTCGCCCCGCTTGCGGGGAGAGGGCTAGGGTGAGGGGGTGCCGCTAGTTTGCGAAGGCACTAATAGATGACCACCGCGCTCGAATCTCAGGAAGAAAAAATACGCAACGTCCTCGGTGAGAGTATCGCCGCGGCGGCCATCCGCTTCGATGAATTAAGCGTGACGTTGAAAGCGGATTCGTGGTTGTCGTCGGCGACGATCCTGCGCGATCATCCTGAATTCAAATTCGATCAAATGATCGATCTGTGCGGCCTGGATTGTTCCGAATACAGCGGTGGCGTAAGTGGTTCGCGTTACGCCGTCGTCTACCATTTGCTTTCCTTGGCTCACAACAAGCGCGTGCGCGTGAAAGTGTTTGCGGGCGACGACGATCTTCCCATGTTGCCGTCGGTGATCGACATTTGGCCGGCGGCCAATTGGTACGAGCGCGAAGCGTTTGATTTATTCGGCATCGTTTTCACCGGCCATCCGGATTTACGCCGCATCCTCACGGACTACGGCTTCATCGGCCATCCGTTCCGCAAAGATTTCCCCATCTCGGGCAACGTCGAGATGCGCTACGACCCGGAGCAACGGCGCGTGGTGTATCAGCCCGTCACCATCGAACCGCGCGAGATCGTGCCGCGAGTGGTGCGTGAGCCGAACTACGGCAAGGTGAAATAGATGGCCGAAATCCGCAACTACACGATGAACTTTGGCCCACAGCACCCGGCGGCCCACGGCGTGCTGCGCCTCGTTCTCGAACTGGACGGCGAAGTCATCGAGCGCGCCGATCCCCACATTGGTCTGCTGCATCGCGCGACGGAAAAACTCGCCGAGACCCGTACGTTCATTCAATCGCTACCTTACATGGATCGGTTGGACTACGTCTCAATGATGTGCAATGAGCACGCCTACGTGATGGCCATGGAAAAATTGCTCGGCGTGACGCCGCCGATCCGCGCCCAGTACATTCGCGTGATGTTCGACGAAATTACGCGGGTGCTGAATCATCTGATGTGGCTCGGAGCTCACGCGTTGGACGTTGGCGCCGTGACCGTGTTCCTCTATTGCTTTCGCGAGCGTGAAGATTTGATGGATTGCTACGAGGCGGTCAGCGGCGCGCGCATGCATGCGGCTTACTATCGTCCGGGCGGCGTGTACCGCGATCTGCCCGATCGCATGCCGCAATACGAAGTGTCGCAGATCAAAAATGCGGACGAGATCAAGAAAATAAACGCCAACCGTGGCGGCTCGCTGTTGGATTTCATCGAGGATTTCACCCATCGTTTCCCGACCTATGTCGACGAGTACGAAACCCTGCTCACCGACAATCGCATCTGGAAGCAGCGCACCGTCAGTATCGGCGTGGTGACGCCGGAACGTGCAAAGGCGTTGGGCTTCACCGGCCCCATGCTGCGCGGCTCAGGTGTCGAGTGGGATCTGCGCAAGAAACAGCCGTACGAAGTCTATGATCGCGTGGACTTCGACATTCCTGTCGGTGTGAACGGCGATTGCTACGATCGTTACCTGGTGCGGATTGAAGAGATGCGGCAGTCGAATGGCATCATCAAACAATGCATCGATTGGCTACGCAAGAATCCCGGCCCGGTGATCATCGACGATCACAAGATCGCGCCACCGCCCCGTGTCGATATGAAACAGAACATGGAAGAGTTGATCCACCATTTCAAGCTCTTCACGGAAGGCATGCACGTTCCGCCGGGCGAATGCTATGCCGCCGTGGAAGCGCCCAAGGGCGAATTCGGTATTTATCTCGTATCCGATGGCGGTAATAAACCCTATCGTCTGAAAATTCGCGCGCCGGGTTTTCCGCATCTCGCGGCATTGGACGAAATGGCGCGCGGCCACATGATCGCGGATGTCGTCGCGATTATCGGTACGCAGGATATCGTGTTTGGTGAGATCGACCGGTGACGTTGACAGCTGAATCGCAAAAGAAAATCGACGCCGCTGTCGCTAAGTACCCTACAGAACAGAAACGTTCTGCGGTGATGGCCGCTCTGACCATCGTACAAGATGAAAAGGGCTGGCTGTCGGACGAGGCTATGGCTTTCGTCGCGAATTATCTGGACATGGCGCCGGTCGCGGTGCGTGAAGTTGCGACGTTCTACGCCATGTATAACCTCGCGCCGGCGGGCAAACACAAAATCACGATTTGCACGAACTTGCCGTGTGCGCTGTCGGGCGCGAACGATGCGGCTGAGCACGTGAAGCGCAAGCTCGGCATCGATTTCAATGGGACGACGCAAGACGGTAAGTTCACGCTCAAAGAAGGCGAATGTTTCGGCGCCTGTGGTGACGCGCCGGTGTGCTTGCTTAACAACAAACAAATGCTGAGTTTCATGAGCAACGACAAACTCGATGCTCTACTGGCGGAATTGAAATGAATATCGCCGGCTTGATTCCGCAGAATTTCGATCGCGACAAGACTTGGCATCTCAAGGACTACCAGGCGCGCGGCGGGTATGCGGCGCTGAAGAAAATCATCAAAGAGAAGCTGACGCCCGAGCAAGTGATCACCGAAGTCAAGCTTTCGGCGCTGCGCGGCCGCGGCGGAGCAGGTTTTCCGACCGGGCTAAAGTGGAGCTTCATGCCGAAGAATTACAGCGGTCAAAAGTATCTCATTTGCAATTCCGACGAGGGCGAGCCGGGAACCTTCAAGGATCGCGATTTGTTGCGCTACAACCCGCATATCGTGATTGAAGGCATGGCCATCGCCGCTTACGCGATGGGCATCACGGTGGGTTACAACTACATCCACGGCGAAATTTGGGAAATCTACGAGCGTTGTGAAGCCGCGGTCGACGAGGCGCGGGCGGCGGGATATTTGGGCAACAATATTTTGGGTTCGGAGTTTAGTTTCGAGCTCTACAATCACCACGGTTACGGCGCCTATATATGCGGTGAAGAAACAGCACTGTTGGAATCTCTCGAGGGGAAGAAAGGCCTGCCGCGCTTCAAGCCGCCGTTCCCCGCCAGCTTCGGGCTATACGGCAAGCCGAGCACGATCAACAACACGGAAACCTTTGCCAGCGTGCCGTGGATCATCGTCAACGGCGGGCAGAAATTCTTGGAGATGGGCAAGCCGAACAACGGCGGCAGTAAGTTGTTTTCCGTTTCCGGGCACGTCGAGCGACCGGGCAATTACGAAGTGCCCCTCGGCACACCGTTTGCCAAACTATTGGACATGGCCGGTGGTATGCGCGGTGGCAAGAAACTCAAGGCAGTGATTCCCGGCGGATCGAGCATGCCGGTATTGCCCGCCGATATCATGATGGAAACCGACATGGATTACGACGCCATCGCCAAGGCCGGTTCCATGTTGGGTTCCGGCGCGGTCATCGTAATGGACGAGACTACTTGTATGGTGAAGGCGCTGGAGCGTTTGTCATATTTTTATTTCGAAGAATCCTGCGGCCAATGTACGCCCTGCCGAGAGGGCACCGGTTGGCTCTATCGCATGGTGAACCGTATCGAGACGGGAAAGGGCCGGCCGGAAGATTTGGATCGCCTGGTGAGCGTGAGCAACAACATCCAAGGCCACACCATCTGCGCGCTTGGCGATGCCGCGGCGTTGCCGGTGAAAGCCATGATTCAGCATTTTCGTTCCGAGTTCGAACACCACATCGAACACAAGCGTTGCTTGGTCGGACCCGGCAGCATTGTTGCGCAGACAGCGAAGCTCGCCGCATAACATGATCAATCTCGAAATCGACGGCAAGCCGGTACAGGTGGCGCCTGGCGCCATGGTGATCCAGGCGGCCAATAAGCTCGGCATCACGGTTCCGCATTTTTGTTACCACAAGAAACTTTCTATCGCGGCTAACTGCCGCATGTGTCTGGTGCAAGTCGAGAAAGCGCCGAAACCGCTGCCCGCCTGCGCGACGCCCGTGGCCGAGGGGATGAAGGTCCATACCCATTCCGACTATGCCGTAAATGCGCAAAAGGGCGTGATGGAGTTTTTGCTCATTAATCATCCGCTCGATTGCCCGATCTGCGATCAAGGCGGCGAGTGCCAGTTGCAGGATCTTTCCGTCGGCTATGGCGGCAGCAATTCGCGCTACGAAGAAGACAAGCGCGTGGTTGACCACAAAGATCTCGGCCCCCTGATTTCCGCGCAAGAGATGACCCGCTGCATCCACTGCACGCGCTGTGTGCGCTTCGGCGAAGAGATCGCCGGCGTGAAGGAGTTGGGCATGATAGGCCGCGGCGAACACGCGGAGATCATCGGCTTCGTCGGCAAGAGCGTCGATTCGGAATTGTCGGGCAACATGATCGACGTGTGTCCAGTCGGCGCGTTGACCAGCAAGCCATTTCGCTACGCCGCGCGCACATGGGAGTTATCCCGTTATCAATCGGTCAGCCCGCACGACGGTCTTGGCGCCAATCTCACGGTGCAAGTGAAGCAGAATAAAGTCCTGCGCGTAGTGCCCCATGAAAACGAAGAGTTGAACGAATGCTGGCTCGCCGATCGCGATCGTTTTTCCTACGAGGGACTGAATTCGCCCGAGCGCTTGACCCAACCTATGATCAAGGAGGCCGGCGCGTGGCGTGAGGTCGATTGGCAGACGGCGCTGGAATTTACCGCGCGGCATATCCAGCGCATCAAAGACCAATACAGCGCTGATAGCATAGGCGCGCTGGCGGCCCCGCACCAAACGCTGGAAGAATTATTCCTGCTGCAAAAACTGCTGCGCGGTCTCGGCTCGAACAACATCGACCATCGCTTGCGCCAATCGGACTTCAGCCTGGACGGCAAGATAGGCTCGCCCTGGCTAGGCATGAAGGTCGCCGAATTGAGCCGGTTGAAATGCGCGCTGATCGTCGGCAGCACGCTGCGCAAAGAACACCCGCTCATCTCGCAACGATTGCGCTTGGCTGTGAAGAAAGGGCTTGCCCTCAACGTAATTCACGCTGCCGATGATGATTTGCTGATGGCCGTCGCGAACAATGCCATCGTCACCCCGAGCGCGATGCTGGCCACCTTGGCGCAAGTGCTGAAAGCGGCGCTGGAACGCAATCCCGGCGAAGCACCCGCGTCGCTGCAGTCTGTGCTCGCAGCGATTCAAGTGTCCGGCCC
>JAYTGZ010000105.1:0-4474 GCA_043733025.1 Pseudomonadota bacterium
AACTCTTTGTTCTCACCCACGTAAGATGAAATCATTCGCTTGATCTGGCGAGTCTCAAGTAGCTTGCCGAGGCCGAAACCATCGACACCGGCGTTGTTGGAAATCACCGTGAGATTCTTTACTCCCGAATCGCGTAGTGCGTCGATCAGCGCCTCGGGGATGCCGCACAAACCGAATCCGCCGACGGCAATCATCTGATTGTCCTTCACAATGCCCTTTAGCGCCGCCTGCGCGCTGGGATAAACTTTATGCATTCTCTCAATTTCCTATTGAAAATTGCTTAACTGACAATTCAAAAGCATAACACCGTCGCGTTGTCAGAAACCACAGTTCGCCAACACCCGCTCCCCGTTTGCCTCACAGCATTGTCTACCCTGGCCGGGTGGCCTAGGGCCAGAGGCAAGCTGGATGTGCCTCCTGGCGATGCCTACATGAAAAAGGCCGCGGCATCGCGGCCTTTTCGGTTGCCAAGTTTACGCCGCTCAGCCCGCGAAGTTCTTCGCGACGAAATCCCAGTTCACCAGATTCCAGAATGCGGCGACGTAATCGGGACGGCGATTGCGATAGTCGACGTAGTAGGCGTGCTCCCACACATCGCAGGTGAGCAACGCGATCTTGCCGGAGGTCGCGGGGGTTTGAGCGTTCGATGTGCTCATGAGTTCGATGGAGCCATCGGCGTTTTTCACCAGCCATCCCCAGCCGGAGCCGAAGGTCGTCACGCAGGTCTGGGTGAACTGTTTTTTGAACTCGTCGAAGGAGCCAAATTTTTTGTTGATGGCATCGGCCAAGGCGCCGCTTGGTTGGCCGCCACCGTTGGGTTTCAGGCCTAACCAATAGAATGTGTGGTTCCACACTTGCGCGGCGTTGTTGAACATGCCGCCGGCGGATTTCTTGATGATGTCTTCGAGGGACATATTCTCGAATTCCGTGCCCTTGATCAGATTATTCAGGTTGGTCACATAGGTCTGGTGATGTTTGCCGTAGTGAAACTCCAAGGTTTCCTTGGAAATGTGAGGTTGCAGGGCATCCAGCGCGTAGGGCAAATCGGGTAGTTT
Organism: Pseudomonadota bacterium; assembly: GCA_043733025.1. Lineage (GTDB taxonomy): Bacteria > Pseudomonadota > Gammaproteobacteria > Burkholderiales > JALYOK01 > JALYOK01. The sequence goes on from JAYTGZ010000105.1 coordinate 1,056, forward strand.
GTGTTCCATGAGATCTCTCCAAAAAGCGATTAAAAAATTATCAATATCCACCGACCCATTAGTCGACGGTCGTCAAACCCAAATCAAGCTGAAACGAGGACAAATGCGTCTTCATGTGCCGCTCGTCGTCGGCGCGGGTTTCCTCCAGCCCAGCCAAATATTCCGGCGTGACATCACCGGTGATGTAGTTGCCATCGAAACACGAGGTATCGAATTGCGTGATCTTCGGGTTGCACGCGCGCACCGCGTCGATGAGGGCAGGCAGGTCCTGATAGAACACCGCGTCGGCGCCGATCTCGCTGGCGATCTCATCGTCGGTGCGCCCGGTGGCGATGAACTCGTGCTTGGTCGGCATGTCGATGCCGTACACGTTGGGAAAACGCACCGGCGGCGAGGCGGACGCGAAGTAGACTTTCTTCGCGCCGCAGTCCCGCGCCATTTGCACGATCTCGCGGCTGGTGGTGCCGCGAACGATGGAATCGTCCACCAGCAATACATTGCGGCCGCTGAATTCCATGGTGATCGCATTGAGCTTTTGCCGCACGGATTTTCTGCGCTCCGCCTGGCCGGGCATGATGAAGGTGCGGCCGATGTAGCGGTTCTTGATGAAGCCTTCGCGGTAGGGCAAACCCAGCCGCGTGGCAAGCTGCAATGCGCTCGGGCGGCTGGTGTCGGGAATCGGAATGACGATATCCGCGTCGAGGTTGGGCGCGACGCGCTTGATTTTTTCCGCCAGATTTTCACCCATGTGCAACCGGGTTTCGTACACCGAGATACCATCGATCACCGAATCGGGCCGAGCTAAATATACGTATTCAAAAATACACGGATGATGGCTCGGCTTGATCGCGCATTGGCGGCTGGCGAACCGCCCGTCTTCGTCGATGAAGATCGCTTCCCCCGGCTCCACGTCGCGCAGGAGCTGGAAACCGAGCGTATCGATGGCCACACTCTCCGACGCCACCAAGTATTCACGGCCGCGCGGGGTATCGTTATAGCCAATCACGAGCGGGCGAATGCCAAAGGGATCGCGAAACGCCAACAAACCATAGCCTGCAATCAAGGCGACTATTGCATAGGCGCCGCGACAGCGGCGGTGGACACCGGCAACGGCGCTGAAGATCGCGTCCGGCGTGAGCCGATAGCCCGCCGCCGCATCTTGCAATTCGTGGGCGAGCACATTGAGCAGGACTTCGGAATCGGAGTTGGTATTGACATGGCGCTGGTCTTGGCGGAACAGTTCGCGCCGTTGCTGCTCGGTGTTGGTGAGATTACCGTTGTGGCCGAGCACGATGCCGAACGGCGAGTTGACGTAGAACGGCTGCGCTTCGGCGTTGGAGAATGCGGACCCGGCGGTCGGATAACGGCAATGGCCAATGCCCATGTCGCCGACCAGGGAACGCATGTCGCGCGTGCGGAACACATCGCGCACCAAGCCACCGCCCTTGTGCATGTTGAAGGTGTCGCCGTGGGCGGTAACGATGCCAGCGGCGTCCTGCCCGCGATGCTGCAACACTTGCAGACCATCATAGAGCAACTGATTGACGGGGCCTTTACCGACGATACCGATAATTCCGCACATGTTCGACTATCCGTTACCTTGCAAAATGTAAGGAACCTCTAATTAAGTCCAGCGCGAGCGCGAGGGACTTAATTAGAGGTTCCATTGGGCTGACCGAAGTGGATCCGCTTCGCCATCGCATCCGGCAGCCAGGGCTTCACGGAACCCGCGAGCATCTCAAACCAACCGCTCGTCAGTGCGTTCCGCCAATCGATCTGCTGCGGCAAAGCCGTCATGCCGCCGAGGATGACCAACACCAACATGATCACCACGCCGCGCACGAAACCGATCAGTGTGCCCAGCACGTGGTCGATGGAACCGAGGCCGATCTTTTTGATCAAAGTGGTCAGCATGAGGCTGATCAGCCCCAGAATAATCAATGTCGCAACGAACAAGATGATGAATGCCGTCAGTAACCGCAACGACGAATTGGAAACGACGATTTCCAGCCACCGCGATAGCTCGACACTATAGGCTTTCGCCACGATAAACGCCAAAATCCATGCCGCGAGAGAAAACACTTCCTTGATCGCTCCGCGCATCAATCCCAGCAACATGGACACGCCGACGATCGCAATCACGAAATAATCGAATAGGGTCATGGCTAGTTCACCGTACGCGGGGTCAGAGTTATTTTTCCAGAGTGACAATCACGGCGTTTTTTTCGCCCGAACGTTTCACCTTCGCGAGGGCCTCGTCGGCGTCGCGGCGCTCGCTGAACGGCCCGACCCGCACACGCGCCCGCTCGCCGCCAGCGGTCTTGATCGGGGACCAAATCACCCTGAGTCCCCTCTTAGCCAACTTGGCCTGGACCGTTTTCGCATTGCCGGCTTTGGAGAAAACCCCTACCTGAATGTAATAGGTCTTGCCTGAGGTCGCCACGACGGGCGTCTTTAACTCCGGCCGCGGGGCCGGATGTGGATCGGCTTGGGGCGAAATCACCTCCGGCGGCTCGACTTCGGTTGGGGTAAGCTTAGCGGCGTCGTTCACCACTTCGGGAGACGATAACGGTGTGCTGTCGCCGGTTATTGGCGGCGCCCGATCCGGATTAAGGGGCACATTGCCGTTCGACGGGATATGTACCACGATATCGTTCGTCGAATGCTTAGATTCTTTGTCGAACACCCTAGGAAGGATCAGGATCAGACCCGCGACCAGTACAATCGCACCGACGAGGCGGCGGCGCGCTTTTTGTTTCAGTTTGAGTTCGTCGTCGCCGATAGGAAGAGGCATGGAAGAGGTTACGTTAGCTGCGCTTTAGTGCTTCGGCTACGGTGTAGAAAGATCCGAATACCACAATTCTATCATCTTGCTCCGCCTGACGACAGGCCGCATCGTAAGCTAAAGCCACCGAGGGATAACAACTGACACTTCCGCCACGACCGCCGCTGAAAAACGTCAGCAGGTCTTCCGCACTCGCGCCGCGGGCGGCATCGATAGAGCCCAAGTGCCAGATATCGATCAGTCCGGCCATGATGTTGACTACGCCGCCGATATCCTTGTCCTTCAGCATACCGAACACCGCGTGGGTCTTGCGAAAGCGTCCCATATGGCCAAGTTGCTGGGCTAGCATCTTAACCGCCGGCGGATTATGTGCTACGTCCAATATGACGGTAGGTTGGCCGGGAAGGACTTGAAATCGCCCCGGCAAATCAAGCTCCAGCAGGCCACGCTTGATGTCCTGGAGCGTAACGGGTAAAACCTCCCGTAGTTCATCGAGCGCCGCCAATGCCGCGCTGGCGTTGTTGAGTTGGTAGCCACCGCGCAGGGCCGGATAGGGCAAGCCGTGATGGTTGCCGCGGCGGCCAAGAAACTGCCATTGCGTATCTTGTCTAGAAAACTTGAAATCCTCGCCCAA
>JAYTGZ010000106.1:0-2109 GCA_043733025.1 Pseudomonadota bacterium
CAGCGTACAAACGCAAGTCGCCGTGGCAGACGCAGGCCGCCGCAAGGTGTCACGTGTTTGGTCAATCGCAACAGCCTTTCAAGCGATCGCGTGGCGACCCACGATGGCGGGTTTTGCCATTGGTGTAATGACCGTGTTGTCCGTAGGCCCAATCATGCGAATGCTGGACTCTACGAGCGCGATCGAGACCGAATTGGTGGCCGACCACGTGCGTGTGCTCAAGGTCGGATCGCTCGTTGAAATCGCTTCGAGCGACCGTCACACTGTTAAGCCTTGGTTCCAGGGCCGGCTCGATTACGCGCCACCGGTACTCGACCTGGCGGATTCAGGCTTCCCGCTGGTCGGCGGCCGTCTAGAGCATGTTCAGGGCAATGCGGTAGCCACGCTGGTATTCAAACGCAATCAGCATGTAATCAATCTATTTGTGTGGCCGGCCAATAACGAGCGGGCAGTGCGACGCGATACGGTTCGAGGCTTTAACGTGGTGCATTGGGCCGATAGTTCTATGCAGTATTGGCTAGTGTCCGATGTCGAGCGCATCGAATTAGAGCGGTTCGCCCAGGCATGGCGCGAGAAATCCAATTTGCGTTAGGTGCGGTCGCAGTAGACCATTTCCTTGCTCGTAAAAATGCCCGCAGGGGACCAAATATTGGGTACTCTGGAATAAATTCCCTCGCCTCGCGGTATATACGGATGTGATCGACGAGATGACCTGCCGCCACCGATGACACTATCCCGGCCCATTAAACTTCTAAACTTCAAGGAGTCTGTATGAAAACATTTAGAATCGAATTCCTGCTTGCTTTGACGCTGTTTAGCGTCTGGCTTGCCGAGCCGATTATTGCGAGCGCCGATAGTGGGTCGACCGCCAGTACGGTAACGACGACTAACCCGATCATCGAATGGAACCGCAACTTGTTGGCGTTGGTACGCACCGCCGGCGCGCAACCGCGGACTATTCATCCAACCCGTAACTTCGCCATCATGCATGCAGCGATGTAGGCATCACCTCAAGAAACGTGCAATTACGCACGTTAAGCCATCTTGTGCGGTGATTTAATTGCGGCAGGACACGAGGTAAATCACCATCGGCAAGAGCGGCGCCAACACGGCGGCCATCAAGCGCGTCGTGCGATCATGACATTTCGCTGCGCGTGTGCTCATCGCAGGCATTGAGACGATGCACCTGATCCGCAAAGGGCAGCTTGATTGCCCCGAAGGCCAAGCCTCGTCCGCAGCTCACCCGTTCTACTCTCTGGCCTTTTGAGCGGCGGCCAACTCAGCGGTTTTGCTGAGCCTCACCCCCTTATTGCGACAGAACCGAAATTACTGCATGAACCAGCCGTGGCTTACCACCAGCGATTGCCCGGTGAGCGCATTCGACGGAAAGCTAGCGAACAGAAGTGCCACTTCAGCCACATCGGCAACGGTGGTGAATTCACCGTCGACGGTTTCCTTCAACATCACGTTCTTTATGACCTCATCCTCAGAAAGTCCGAGTGTTTTTGCTTGTTCCGGTATCTGTTTGTCAACCAGCGGCGTGCGAACGAAGCCCGGGCAAATGACATTGGCGCGTACGTTGTGCTTGGCGCCTTCCTTTGCGATTACTTTGGCGAGCCCGATGAGACCGTGCTTGGCAGTCACGTAGGGCGCTTTTAACATCGATGCTTCTTTCGAATGTACCGAGCCCATGTAGATCACGCTGCCGCCGTGACCGCTTGCATACATATGCGGGAGGCAGGCCTTGGTGGTGAGAAATGCCCCGTCGAGATGAATGGCGAGCATTTTTTTCCACTCATCAAAGGGAAATTCCTCCAACGGGTGTACGATCTGAATCCCCGCATTGCTCACCAGAATATCCACCCCGCCCCAGGCGGCGACAACCGCCGCGACGCCGGCGTTGACTTCATCTTCACTGGTCACGTTCATCGCGATACCCATGGCACTAGCTCCACTGGCGGTGAGTTCCGCCGCTGTCGCGTCGGCGGCAACCTTGTTCAAATCGGCGATGGCCACTTTGGCACCCTCGCGCGCATAGACGAGCGCGATTTCCTTGCCGATGCCGCTCGCAGCGCCCGTAACGATGGCAATTTTGTCTTTCAGCTTCAT
>JAYTGZ010000107.1:0-1582 GCA_043733025.1 Pseudomonadota bacterium
ATATGTTTGCGCGCGATACGAATGCCTTTGTAGTCGCCGTAGAAATCATGCAAATCATGCAAGTGCCCTGTCGCAATGACGTGAATCTCGGTAAACGACGGCGGAGCAAGATGCTTACCGGTCGCAAGAAAATGCGCAATCTCGCGAAATATCCACGGTCGTCCCTGCGCGGCCCGACCGATCATGACCGCATCGCAGCCGGTGTAGTCGAGCACAAACCTGGCCTTCTCTGGCGACCCAATATCGCCATTGGCGGTAACGGGAATTTTTACGCTTTGCTTGACGGCGCGAATGGTGTCGTATTCTGCCGCGCCGTCGTATTGGTCGCTGCGCGTTCTGCCGTGTACGGCCAGCGCCTGAATGCCGCACTGCTCGGCGATGGCAGCGATGGCAAGCGCGTTTTTATGCTCCCGATCCCAGCCGGTGCGAATTTTTAGCGTGACCGGCACACTGACCGCATGTACGACGGCGTCCAGAATTCGCGCCACCAGCGACTCGTCTTTCATCAACGCGGAACCTGCATCGACTTTGCAAACTTTCTTGGCCGGACAACCCATGTTGATGTCGATAATGTGCGCACCCTTGTCAACGTTGTAGCGCGCGGCCTCAGCCATCATGGCCGGCGCGGCACCGGCAATCTGCACCACAATCGGATCCACTTCGCCCGCATGATCGCCACGACGAATCGATTTTTCGGTGGCCCATAGCCTGCTGTCGGAGGCCACCATTTCGCTCACCGCCATGCCCGCACCCAGGCGTTTGCAGAGCATGCGAAATGGCCGATCCGTCACGCCCGCCATGGGGGCGACGATCAGATTGTTCGGGAGCTGAATATTGCCGATTTGCAATGGATGCGCCTGATTTTGCGTGATGCGTGTTGCTCAAACAACGGGCGCTCATTTTATAGGCAATTCACTTCTGCACAAAATGAATTTTGTGGTTTCGAGAAGTATTTCTTAACTCACTGATTATTTGTGCCTGTGCTTAAGATGCCTTTCCGTAACCCCCGCCGCCGGGCGTTTCGAGCACAAATACATCGCCAACATTCATTTGCGTTTCATCCGAGTATACCAACGCGGTGCGGCCGCCGTCCGCGCGCTCGATCCAGGTCTTACCCAGGCCGCCGACCTCGCCGCCAGCCACACCAAAATTCGGTACGCGTCGATGGCCGGCGAGGATCGCGGCCGTCATCGGCTCAAGAAAACAAATCCGTCGCGTCGCACCACTGCCGCCGTGCCACTTGCCCGCGCCGCCGCTGCCGTGGCGAATCGAATGTTCATCGACCCGCACCGGGTAACGCCACTCAAGAATTTCCGGATCGGTCATCCGCGAATTGGTCATGTGCGCCTGCACCGTGTCGCAGCCATTGAAGCCGGGCCCCGCGCCGGTGCCGCCCGAAACCGTTTCGTAATACTGATACACGTCGTTGCCAAAGGTGACGTTGTTCATCGTGCCGGAGCTCGCCGCCATCACGCCGAGCGCGCCGTAAAGCGCATCGGTTATGCACTGCGATGTTTCGACGTTGCCCGCAACGGTGGCGGCCGGCGGATGCGGGTTCAGCATCGAGCCCGCCGGAATAATG
>JAYTGZ010000108.1:0-3986 GCA_043733025.1 Pseudomonadota bacterium
TGGTCCATGGCCGCGGCTGGCATCCGGATTACGAAGTGGTCGGCCCGCTGCGTTCGGCCTTGCCGGACTATGGCTACACGACGCTGTCGATCCAACAAGTAGTGTTATCTCCGGCGGCCAAGTTCACGCATTACGAACCCTTGTTTCCGGAAGCGGTCGAGCGCATTTACGCCGCGGTCCAGTATCTGCAGAAGAAGGGCTACAAGCGCATCGCATTCGTCGGCCACAGCCTAGGCTCGCGCATGGTGAATGAATACATGTGGCGCGACGAAGGCAATCCAACGTTGTTCGCCTGGGCTTCCATCGGCATGGTTCACGGCACCTACGACAAACCCATCCACATTCCGGTGCCGGTGTTGGATCTCTATACCGAGAAAGACTATAACGTTGTCTTGTGGTACGTCGATGAGCGATTTAAAGAGCTTCAGCAGGTGAAAGTGAAAGGCTCCAAGCAAATCATGGAACCGGGCGCCGAGCACTTTTTCGAAGGCCACGAGAAACAACTGATCGAATATGTCAGGCAGTTTTTCGACGACGCATTGGCGGCCAAGACCGCCAAAAAATAACGCTTTGGGAGGCTGGCATGATCTCGGATCGTGACGTTGAACGCTATCATGAACAAGGCCACATACTGGTTGAGAACGTCCTGGATGGCGAGCAACTCAGCGCCGCCCGCTGCACGATAGATGGCATCCTTGCCGGCGCTAAAGGCAAAACGACCCACGACGACGTTTACGATTTCGAGCCCACCCACACCCCGGAAGATCCCCGTGTGCGGCGCATCAAAAAACCCCACACCATCGATAAGGTGTTTTGGGACTTAGTCAAGAGTCCTCCCATGGTGGCGATCCTTACCAAGCTACTCGGACCGAACGTTCGCCTGCATGGCGCCAAGCTCAACATCAAAGCCCCGCGCTACGGCTCGCCGGTGGAATGGCATCAGGACTGGGCGTTCTATCCCCACACCAACGACGACATCCTCGCCGTTGGTGTCATGCTCGACGATGTGTTACCTGAAAACGGCCCGATGCTGGTGTTGCCCGGCTCACACCAGGGACGGACCTACAACCACCACGCCCAAGGCCGCTTTTGCGGCGCCATTGATCCAGCATTCAACCCGCTGGACTTCAAGGCGGCCGTGGCGGTCACCGGCAAGGCCGGCTCCTGTTCGTTCCACCACGTTAGATTGGTACACGGCTCGGCGCAAAACACCTCGGACAAACCGCGGCAACTACTGCTGTACGAATGCACGGCCGCCGACGCCTGGCCGCTGGTGAATTGGACTAATCTAGAGGAATTCGATAGCCGCATGATTTGTGGTAAACCAACGCTGGAGCCCAGAACCGTTCCCGGCTCCATCCGCATGCCCTATCCGGCGGCGCTCAATCAGGGCTCCATCTACGAGAACCAAACGGTGATTTCGAAGCGTTACTTCGACGTGGTGGCCGGTTAAGGCTAGGGTAGGTCTTGGGCCGCTTTAGGGCCGCGCTGCGAGGCGTAAAGCGACGGTTCCTGGTCGCGGCCGAGCGAATCGATTCCGTAGTCCCCTACTACCCAATAATCCGCGTCCTTCTGAAGCATCTTAAACAAGGCGCGACGCAGCCGTTCCTGGTGAGTTGGGCCGTGGGGTTTGCCGTTCAATTCGTTGAGTCGATCGGTACAAGCGACGGCGAGATCGAAGGCAGCGTCGGCTAGCGATTTGGAAATCTCGCCGTTGGGATGTCTATGCTGCGAGACAACAACGCGGCGCGCTTCCTGAAAACGGGAATTCGCCGTCGCATAATCCCACCGTGGCGCCTGCTTGGCCCACCGGACGAGACGAGATTCGGGGCTGAACCACACGATAGCGACGAAGATTAATCCTAAAATGGCGACCGAAGCGCCAACCAGTACCATGCCCATTTTATGCTCTCTTATTGTTCGTGTTTTGAGCCTAGTTCAGGCGAGTGAATTGTCAACGTGAGACCGATTCTCGTCGCCAAAGTTTAAAACGGTGTTGTCCTAACAGCCAATAGGGACGCAGCGCTCAGGCTAGGCCTTGCCACGAGCCAAGCTGGATACGGCGACTGGCAGGGTTCACTCGAAATAATCGGACACTTCGAACGGCCGACTTACTCCGGCGCCAGCCACGACACGCTCGCGCCGCCCGTACCCTTAACCGACAGCGCCGGCCACAGCCAAGCGAGCATCGCCGCGGCATCGTGATCGAATTTCCACGGCGGATTCACCACCAACATGCCGCAACCACGCATGGTGAGCGTCCAATCTTCCGCTTCGAGGGCAAAATCCAGCTTCAGTATTTTGGGTATGCCCGTGGCGATAATCGCGCGCTCGAACCCGGCCATGGCGTTTTGCTCCATCAGCGGATACCAAACGGCGTAGGTTCCAGTCGCCCAGCGTGTATGCGCCGTTGTCAGCGCCGCGGCAATGCGCGCGAATTCCTTGGCGCGATCGAAGGACGAATCGATTAGCACCAACCCGCGCCGCTCCGGCGGCGGCAGGAAAGCCTTCAATCCTTGGTAGGCGTCGATACAATGCACATGAACATTCCTATCCGCGGCGAAGAGTTTGGTAACGGCCGCGCAATCGTCTCGGTTGAGTTCCGTTAGCACCATGCGATCGCCGCAGCGCAGCCACTTGCGCGCAATGCGCGGCGAACCGGGATAAAAGCGCAGCTTGCCGGCGGGATTGCCGGCACGAACAAGCTGCATATAGTCCACCAGCGAAGCCGGAATATCCTTACGCTGCCACAACAGCCCGATGCCGTGCGCAAACTCGCGGTTTTTTTCCGCCCATGGATGGGTCAAATCGTAGCGCCCGATGCCCGCGTGGGTGTCGAGATAGAAATAGGGTTTGTCTTTCTTGCGCAACGACAGCATGAGCCCCGTCAGCAGCGCGTGTTTGAACACATCGGCATACCCGCCGGCGTGGAAGAGGTGACGATAGGCGAGCATTACAGCTTATTATATTTCGTGGCTTTGCCCCTGGATTTGGCGACCGGATATTTTTCCGCGTTCAGCGCCATTTTCTTTTCCGCCGCGGCGATGGGATCGATATCCAGTTTATCCGCAAGACGCAGCAGGAATAACAACACGTCGGCGATTTCCAGCGCTACCGCGGATTTAGATTCCGCCGAAAGATTCTCCGCTTGCTGCGGCGATAACCACTGAAAATGCTCGACGAGTTCCCCCGCCTCGGCGATCAACGCCATGGCTAAATTTTTGGGATTATGGAACTGATCCCAATCGCGCTCGTCGGCGAACTGCGCGAGCTTGGAACGAAGTGCGTCGAGACGATCCATAGTGAGCGAAAGTATAACTTAATGAAGCTCTGATTAAGTTCGAGCAACGTGAAGTGATCCTGTAAGCTTTCTGTTGAGGATGAAAGCAGACAAGCAGCAACCTGAGCAATGTCTTGATCACGCCGGCGCAGGGGATTTTGGGCAGTACGCAGTTTGGTACCGCCGCACAAGCGTTGCAACCAAAAGCAAATTTGCAGGATAGCTCGCCGCGGTTGGGTTAATCCATCAACTCTCGGTTTCAATGTCGGCAATCGGGAAAATTGAAAGGTTACGGCGAATTCACACTAAGGGTCGTGCTCGGTCGTTCGGTTTTAGCGTGCGATTTTTTTCCGTTTCTTGAGTTGACCCGATAATTGCGTGACTTTGAAATTCATGGAACCTCCCGTGGGAATGATTTATTCAGCCTAGGCAGTGACGTGTTTTGATGCGGGATTGTATCCGGAGTTAATCCTAGCACAAGGAAAACTCAGCCAATTTCTACTGGCATCGCGCCACGAACCAATATCCATGCGCCTCGCCTGGCATGTCAGGCCAGAAGACAAGCTACAAACGGGCTCTGGCCTAGCCGGGTGATTAAAAACTACTTATCGAGAAACAACTGGGTTTCCTTGAACAACTGCATTCGATTCTTTTCCATGATCACCGAGTGGGTGCCTTCGCCAATCACGATGTAGCGCTTGATCGC
>JAYTGZ010000109.1:0-2794 GCA_043733025.1 Pseudomonadota bacterium
CCTGGCCGAGGCCAGGCCCTCAGTCAGCAATGGCGCACCAAGCAACTCGAATACACGTGGCTGCGCAGCTTGATGGGTGCATACGTCGATTTCTGGCAGGTGACGGAATCCGGCTTGGTGTTCGCCTGCAAAGCGTTGGGACTGGACTTGACCGCGGATAAATGCGCGCAGTTGATGGACGCTTATTTGCATCTCATGCCTTACCCCGATGTCGCACCGGCTCTCGGCCGGCTCGCCCATTTGCCGCTCGCGATTCTCTCGAACGGCGCGCCGCGTATGCTGCATGATGTCGTGGCGAATGCAAACTTGAGCCGTACCTTCAAGCATCTCCTAAGCGTTGATAGCGTGAAGATATACAAACCTCACGCGACGGTTTATCAGCTTGCGCCTAGCACCTTTGGCGTGAGCGCCGGCGAAATCGGCTTCGTATCGTCCAACAGTTGGGATGTGATCGGCGCGACTTACTTCGGCTTCCGGACATTCTGGATCAACCGCGGCAAACAGCCGCTCGATGAACTCGGCTTTAAGCCCTACCGCATTGTTTCCAACCTCGGAGAAGTTGCTGACGAGCTTCAGAAAACGAGTTAAACTGAACGTTAAAATATCATTTGTAATTCTCTGTATCAAATAATATTTAACTTCAAACACCTAATGCTGCAACCTGCCAAACCGGCGTTCGACGGCGCTGCGAAAGCCCATCAGCCAACGCTGAGGGCGGGGACTAGCAACGATGCCGATAGCAAACTGTCGCGCGACCTGCTGATTTTTGCCGCGGGGTTGATGACATTCGCCACTACATTTTGGCTGGCGATCTATTGGTGGATGGGCATACGCCTCTCCAGCACGCTGCCGCTAGTGAGTCAATTGCTATCGGCGATCAGCATCGCCATCTATTGGAAAACCGGCAACCTCGCGTTCCTGCGCGTGTTTCAACTCTCGCTGTTCTTGTTCGTCCCCTTCGTCATGCAATGGGCCATCGGCGATTTTGTGTCGTCGAGCGGTGTGATGCTATGGGCCGTGCTGGCGCCCATCGGTGCGTTGATTTTCCACGGCGAGAAAGAATCCCTCCCGTGGATTTTTGCCTACTTGGTTTTCACCGGCGTTTCCGGCGCATTGGACTATTACCTATTAGCGGATCGGCAACTCAAATTACCGCTGCAAATCGTCGCGATATTTTTCGTGCTCAACTTCGCGGCCATCTCCACCATCATCTATTATCTGGTACGCCACTTCATCCGCGAAAAGGCGCACAGCCGCGTGGCCTTGGAAGGCGAACAAGCGCGCTCGGAAAAACTGTTGCTCAACATATTGCCTGCTCCCATTGCGGAACGTCTTAAGCGCGACGAACGCACCATCGCCGACGGTTACGCCGACGTGTCGGTGCTTTTCGCAGACCTGGTGAACTTCACCAAACTCTCGGATGAGATGTCGCCGAATCAAATCGTCGCGTTATTGAATCAAATCTTCTCCGCGTTCGACGAACTGGCGGACAAGCATGGGCTGGAAAAAATCAAAACCATCGGCGACGCCTACATGGTCGCGGGCGGCTTGATCCAGCAGGGCGATCACGACTACGTCGCAGCCACCGCGGAGATGGCGCTGGACATGCATGCGGCCATGGCGCCCTTCACGCCACGCGGCCACGAAACCCTGGCGCTACGCATCGGCATCGCCACAGGCCCCGCCGTCGCCGGCGTCATCGGCACCAAGAAATTTATCTACGATTTATGGGGCGACACCGTCAACATCGCCAGCCGCATCCACGGCGAAGCGGCGCTCAATGCCACCCTAGTCGACACGACCACTTACAAGCGCCTCTACACCCGCTATTCGTTTTCCGAACCGCGGCGCGTGGCGCTCAAGGGTAAGGGCGATGTGCAGGTCTTTGAGTTGCACACGAAAGCGAATGACCACGAATAATTGAATCAAACAACGCCCGCAATGCCCCGCCGATGTTACCTTTGAGACCATTCTTGGTTGGGCCGGAATTTTGCGAATTCCCGCTCGTTTTCGATACAGAAAAATGTAGGGTGCAATGCAACGCGAACGGGGTGGCGTACGGGGTAGCCCTAGGCTAGCTCCTGGCAGCAGGTGTAGTTATGCCACGCTTTTCCGCCCTACCGGCTATCAAATGATAGTGGCGAGACCATCATGCCACGAGCCGCATGAATACTGGATCGCAGGCATGGCGCCGCCAGAAGGCAAGCGGGGAGCGGCTTTCAGCGATTCTCCCCAGCCTCGGGTCTCAATCCCATTGTGCCCTACGACTGCCGCTTAGCCTAACCCCACGACAGAAAAAACAGATCGTCATTCCCGCGAAAGCGGGAATCCAGTGTCGTTAGACGAAAGCCACTGGTTCCCCGCTTTCGCGGGGATGACAAAACAACGCGCGTAAGGTACGCTACGCTGTCGATGTTCATTCCAACCCAATAAACATGGCTTGGTGAAGCGAGTAGCGGACTGGCCCTTTTCGACATTTCATCGGTTGGTGAAACAAGGCATTTACCCGCCGGTTTGGGGCGGCGAAAACGAAACTGAATTAGGATATGATGAGTGACATCCGGCGCAATGTTCTACGTTATTGCGCGAGCTTCATAAATAACAGCGTCGCTTCGAGCGGCAAGAAACGTATTTCGCGCTGCAAAACAACTGCTCTCGGCCATGGCTAGAGGCCGCATAGCGCACATGTAAAAATACATTGTCCCGTTCTGCAACTAAGGAGAAATAGCATGGAAAACCGTTTATTGAAATCGCTCAGGCTGCCGGCCGCAATCTTGTTTATGGGGTTCGCCCT
>JAYTGZ010000110.1:0-6956 GCA_043733025.1 Pseudomonadota bacterium
GGGCCCTATGCCCATGCATTTCATCGCCACGGTCGCGATGCGGAGAGCGCCGCGGTCGTGGCCGAACTCGAGAAGATTGGCGCCGCCGGTAACGCTATACGAGACCTAAACATGCGTTTTAACGCCGGCCATGCGCTCAACTATTTCAACGTTCAGCCCGTGGCGCGCTTGACGGGCGTGCGCGAGTTGCATATCGGCCATGCCATCGTCAGCCGCGCGGTATTCGTCGGCATGCGCGAGGCGGTGCGCGAGATGAAGGGGCTGATGACCCAGGCCGCCGCGGTGGGGCGCGTCACGTGATTTATGGTATCGGGACGGACATCATCTCCGTACATAGAATCGAGCACGCGCTGACGCAGTTCGGCCGCCGTTTTGCCGAACGCATCCTCGCGCCGCAGGAACTCGTCGAATTCGATAAACACAAAATGAAAACACGATACTTAGCGAAGCGCTTCGCCGCTAAAGAAGCATTCAGCAAGGCGATGGGAACGGGCATCCGTAAGCCAGTGACCTGGTGTTATATCGCCGTGGGCCACGACACGCGCGGCAAACCGGTGATCGAGCCGCATGCCGATTTAAAGCGCCGCATGGTTGAACTGGGCATCGTCGGTAGCCATGTATCGATCACCGACGAGCAAGATAACGCGGTCGCGTTTGTGATTCTGGAGGGGTCTTAAAATGGGTCCGGTGATGATCGATGTGGAAGGGCTGAAACTTAACAACGAAGATCGCGAGCGCTTGCGTCATCCTCTGGTGGGCGGGGTGATTCTGTTCGCGCGTAACTATACTTCCCCGCAACAGTTGCGGCAATTGACCCAGGCTATTCACGCGTTGAAGAATCCCGAATTGCTGATCGCCGTCGACCATGAGGGAGGGCGGGTGCAGCGCTTCCGCGATGGTTTTACCGCGATTCCGCCGATGCGGACGTTTGGACAGTTGTGGGAAAGGGATCCGGCTCGCGCGAAGGAATTGATCCAGCAGATAGGCTACGTGATCGGCGCGGAACTGTTGGCCCACGGAGTCGATTTCAGCTTCGCGCCGGTGCTGGACTTGGATTATGGCGAGAGTAGTGTAATCGGCGATCGGGCTTTCCATCGCGACCCGGCCATCGTCACTGCGTTGGCGCGGGAACTCATCGGCGGTTTTGCCGAGGCGGGCATGGGCTGGGTGGGTAAGCATTTTCCCGGCCACGGCTATGTGCGCGCTGATTCCCATCACGAAGTGCCGATTGACCCGCGGCCCTACGCGGAAATCGAGCGGGACGATTTGGTCCCGTTTCGCGACCTCGCGCGGATGGGCATGGGCGGGGTGATGCCGGCCCATGTGATTTATCCCGATGTCGACGCGCTGCCGGCGGGATTTTCGCCGCTGTGGTTGAAAGACGTGCTGCGCCAACGTCTCGGTTTCGACGGGGTTATTTTCAGCGACGACTTGTCCATGGAAGCCGCCAGTACGGCGGGCGGCGTGGTAGAACGCGCCGTAGCAGCGATCGAGGCCGGCTGCGACATGGCGCTGCTTTGTAATGACAGCGCCAAGGCAGACGAGTTGCTAAGCGGGTTGGCGGCGCAGCAGCGTTACCATTCGGTGGCCCGTATCGACAGCATGCGGGCACGGACCGAATCGCGGATGTTGGTGTTAAGCGATGATAGGCGGTACACCGCGTGTCTAAATTCACTTAGCCGGGAAACTTTCACCTAGCGTGTTGGTTGTAGAAGCGTCGGAAGCGTTGTTTTACATCCTGGCCACGAGCCTTAGCTAGTGCGGATCGTGGCAGTGCATGCCTGAACAACCGCGTCCCGATTGATTGCTGGCGTGGGCAGTTTTCAGATAGGTGATGCGAGATTGGGGCAGTAGAAAAAAAAGCGAGAATACCGAGGCTGGAGCGGTATTCTCGTTAGAAAAACAGGACTTAAAGTAGGCTAGGCGTTCATACTGAAGCTTCAAATTGCGGTGAAAATGTAGTTGCAAAACCTACTGGGTACTGCACATCACTTGGCGCGAAAAATCTAGGATCACGTTTGGGTTCATAACCAACGCAAGTTGATTTTTGCGGGTAGCCGGGTAAGTCTAATCCACAAATATCGCCTGAAGTCACCCGATCAGGCCCACCGAAAGATATGACGAACTCAACGGTTCGATACTGACAGGTTGGGCAGGTAGTCTTGCATGCATTACTCATTTATTCTCCCTCGGAACATTGGCGGGGTAGGTGTACCCGGCTACAGGTTTTCGAAATCTTTCTCTACTGTCCTGCTAACGCAATAGCTATGCCAATTATATTTTTTACCTATAGAACAATAAGTTATGAGTTTTATTGGATTTTTGGCTCACAAATCTGCTGCGGGAGTCGTCTCGAAGCGTCGCCATTAAGCGACATAGACTGCGATGGTATTACTAAGTAATTGTTTTTTATAAAAAATACAAGTCGCCAGTCGGCGACATTAGGACAGCGCCTTGAACGCGCCTGGATTGAGTTCGTTACGTTGGAGTAGTTTGTAGAATTCGGTACGGTTGCGTTTGGCCAGCCTAGCGGCCTGGCTAACATTTCCGTTGGTGATTTTCAGCAACTGGGCGAGATAGTCGCGCTCAAAGCGGCGCCGGGCTTCCTCGAATGAAGGCACCACGGCGGTGTCGCTTTGCAGACATTTTTGCACCAGGGCCAACGGAATGATGCTGGTGGTACACAATGCAAGCGCCTGTTCCACAATGTTATAAAGCTGCCGCACATTACCCGGCCATTGGGCTAGAACAAGCTGTTCCATCGCCTCGGGCGCGAATCCGTTAACCTTTTTCTCGTAACGCCTACTTAATGTTTCAAGAAAATGGGCCGCCAGAATCGGAATATCCTCCCGCCGTTCCTTTAGCGCCGGCAACAACAGCGCGACGACGTTGAGGCGGTAATAGAGATCTTCGCGGAAGGTTCCCGCGCTCAACGCTTCCTCCAGGTTCCGATGGGTGGCGGAAATGATGCGAACGTCAATGGGAATTGTTTCGGTAGCGCCGACGGGACGGACTTCCCGTTCTTGCAGGACGCGTAGCAGTTTCACCTGCAGGGACAAGGGCATGTCGCCGATTTCGTCCAGAAACAGGGTGCCCTTGTTCGCGGCCTGGAATAACCCAGGATGATCGCGAATGGCGCCAGTGAAGGAGCCTTTGACATGGCCAAACAGCTCCGATTCGAGTAGGGGTTCCGGTATGGCGCCGCAATTCACGGCAATAAAGGGCCGTTCTTTACGCCGGCTGGCGCGGTGGATTGCGCGCGCCAATAGTTCCTTGCCGGTACCGCTTTCGCCGTGGATGAAAACATTGGCAGTGCTTTCAGCCATGAGCCGGGCTTGACTTAACAGATCGTGCATTTTGGCGCTGCGGGTGATGATATCGTCGGCCCATGTCTCGGATTCCACACCCGCGTCGGGCCCACGGGCATGACCGCTGATCTTAAGTGCTTTCTCAACTTGACACAATAAGGTCTTGCTTTCAAAAGGTTTCGTCAAATATCCGAATACCCCGCTATTAATCGCAGTGACCGCATCGGGCACTGTGCCATGGGCCGTCAGGATCATGACGGGAAGGGCCGGGTTGTTCTGGTGGATCGCGGCGAATAATGCCATGCCATCCATACCATGCATTCTAAGGTCCGTGATGACCAGGTTGGGGCGAGAGTGGGTTAAGCACGCCAAGGCCTTTTCCGCGCTGTCAACCGCAGTGACCTCGTAGTTTGCACCGGTCAAGCGGATGGATAAGAGTCGAAGGAGTTCCGTGTCGTCATCTACTAACAGAATTTTGTGTTTCGTCGCGGTGGTCATTTTTTAAGTTCGGGCTTTCCTTGTTGCTGACGCTCGATAATCGCATTTTCAATGTTCGTCAGTGCATCCAATTTCTGCTGCAAAGTATCGGCCCGTTTCTGCTCGTCCTTGAGCTTTTGGGTCAATATCACTACGGACTGACTGGTGTCTTCTTGCTTCGTCTGAGTCGAGGATTGCGTTGCATCATAGCGTTTTTGTTCATCTTTCAATTTCAGGGTGAGGGCTTGAATCGCATCGTCCTGTTTCGCCACTAGGGACTCCAAGCGCTTTTGGTCATCCCGTGCACGCTGCAGGTTTTCGTCCTGCCGCGCCTCCTTATACACCTGAGAATGGAGCAGATTGGCAAAATTCTTAAGGCCCGATTCTTCCGGCGCTTCATCCTTATTGACTTCCTGAAGCAAGTTTAATGCCCGCGTTGTGTCCTGCACTCCGGTAATCGGTAGACTGAGCAGCAACGCCAGCTTGATCCGGCCGTACGGACTCGGAGCGGTCTGTACCACGCGGTGGGCTTCCGTATATTCTTTCAACACTCGCTCCTTGGGCACTTTGCGCATGGCGAGGTAGTATTCGACCAAACTGTCGGCCTCACTGTGAATACCCGGAGAAGGCAAGACCTTTTCAACAATCGCCACACAATCGGTCGTCGGTGACACCCGCGGCACGGCGCCACCGCCGGTCTTAACACTGGAGTTCTGCAAGTTAGTACAACTTGCAACCATCATTGCTGTCATCCCGACAGCCAGCCATTCAATTTCTATTTTTTTCATGTTGTCTCTCTAGGTGCTAGTGGCAGGGTGACCCGAAAATGCGCCCCCGGCCTACCGTTTTGTAGGATCTCTACATGCCCGTTATGGGCCAATACATACTCTTTTATTATCGCAAGCCCCAGCCCGGTTCCCTCACTTGCGTTGTGTTGCGGTGCTCGGCCTTGGTAGAAGGCCTCGAATACCCGATCCCGATCCTGTTCTGAAATACCTGGACCTTGGTCGGATATATCGATCGTTACTTTGTCGAGATGTTGATGAAGATCCATTATAGTCGCTCCGCCTGGTGGCGAGAACTTGATCGCGTTGGATAGCAAGTTATCGATCACAATTCGAATCTTTTCCGCGTCGGCGCGTATCGGCAGGGACTCTGGACTGATCAAACTGAATCGCAAACCTTTACTCTTGAGCGCCAGCATTTGTTCTTGGGCGACCGACGTCACGGTACGCTTGAGATCGAAGTCTTCAAACTTCAGAAATCCTTTGTGCACCTCGGCGGCGCCGGCGGCGCTCAGGTTTAACAGGTCATAGATGAGCATTTGCAGTTGATTGGTTTTATGTTGCAGTATGGTGGTGATCTCGCGCTGTTCCGGCGTCAGCTTTCCAACCACTTCATCGACCAGAATTTGACATCCCTCGCGTAATGCGGCCAGCGGTGTCTTGAGTTCATGGGACACGTGTTGAAAAAATTTCGTCTTTTGTTCCTGGAGATCGAACAATCGTTGGCGCAGCCAATCTAGCCGCTTGCCCAAATCGACCAGGTCTTTCGGCCCGGTCACTTCGATGGGAATATTGAGTTTGCCGTCACCGATGTGCCGGATGCCGGTGTAGATTTGGCGGAACGGGCGGGTGATGAGGAAAGTGAACACCACCGCGAAGAGTAACGCCAGTGGAATGGGCGCCAAGAGCTGCCACAACAAAATTTCCCGGGCGCGATTCGCGGCGATGCTCAGGGCTTCTGCTTCGCGGCCAATGACCTGATCGCTCTGCGTGAGTATGGATTGCCCAAGTTTTCCCAGTTGGGTGAAGAAACTCACACTTTGCTCGGCGTTGAACGGCCGCATCGGAATGGCGCTGACCATGTCGTGTAACTGGTTTTCCACGACCATCAATTCCTTGAGCTTCGCCCGCTGTTCGAAATCCAGGGCCCGGGCATTGAGTTTATTCGCCGCGTTTTGCACTTCGTCGTGCAGTTTGGAATAGCCGTCGAGTAGTTTCCTATCCTCAACCACCATATATTGGCGGGCGATCCGTTCCATATCGGTGATTCGCTGAATCAGGAGACGACTATCCTGGGTGATTCGAACCGCTTCGAACACCGCCCGCTGCCCGCGTCCGGCAAGCAATTCCAAGTTACTTGCGACGTTGTAAAAGGCGAATGTAAGGGGAAGTAGGATCAAGGCCAATCCCACCAGGATTAGTCTCGTGAGAGATTTTGGGTAGTAGACCACGGCAGTATTCCTCCAATTCCATTGCTACTTCAAAACTTAAACTTCTCGATAGTGGGCGCGGATCCTCGCCGTACCCACTTGTACTGTCTCGTCGCCTAACCCGCTCTCGATTGTTTCATTTTTGAATTAGAAATGGAATAAAGCGCTAACGGGCTCGCCAAAGGTAGCAGATCACGAGGGCCGTTAATGCGAGTAAAGCAGGGAACCAGCTTATGGGTGTGGGTACCCGATGTTGCTGGCCTATTCCGGCCTCGGACATCAGCGTCGCCAGGTTAGCGGGCAACGTCAAACGAGCATAACTCAGACCCGTCTCACCCGCTAGTTGTTGCAGATAAACTTCCTTGAGCGACGATAGGTGTTCTGTTCGCGTCTTTGGGTCCGGGGCGAGTGCGCCATCGGCATCGACCATTTCCCCTCCCGACACGCTGCCCCCCCGCCCTTGGCTATAGATGTCCGTTTGCAACACCTCATCGGCTTTCCAATAGCCAACAGCATTGCCATCCGGATCAAATTTCGGAATGGGCGTTAGTTCATCGCCGCCAACGCCCACCAGCAGGCCCCGGACTTGGCCTGCTTTGACATCGATACGGGGGCGATTGTGTAAGCTGATGGGCGGGGCTTCATGGCCATCGGTAAAGAACACTAGGTCAGGTCTCGGTTCCACCGCCAGGGCCATCTTGAGGCCCCAGTTCAGACCCTTTGCGACTTCGCTGCCCCCGGCCCAGGCCATTTTTCCGCTGACCTGTTTGATGCTGGTCGATAACTCCGCGTAGTTTGCACAGACTTCAATCGGCGCCAAAAGCAAGAACGATCGATACTCGGTGAAAATCGCCAGGCCAACCTTCGAGCCACAGGGAATCTGGCGCAGCGAATTGCTAAGTGAGTCCTTGACCACCTGGAGACGACTGACCGTGTGCACCCCGATCTGATAGTCG
>JAYTGZ010000111.1:0-3604 GCA_043733025.1 Pseudomonadota bacterium
ATATGTTCGCGAACCGCGCGCATTGCCGCGGCGTCTAGTTGTTCCGTGCGCGAAACATTCCGGCACAGCGCGCCGCGAAAGCCGAGATAATCCGGAGCCATTGCAAGCAACGGCGCAATGTCGCCGATGCGCAGCGACCCTGCCAGGCCGCATGCGAGATTTTGCGAATGGGCGCGCTCAACGAAGTCACGTAATTGTTTGTCTTTAAGGTGCGCACGCAGACCGCCGCTATGTTTGTCGCTGGTATCGAGCATGAGGCCGTAAAAACCGCACTTAGCGAGAGCATCGATCCAAGCAAAGTCCGGCTGTTGATCCGCAAACAGCACCGCCACGAGGCGCGTGGATACGGGGTAGCCCGAGGCTAGCCACTGGCCTTGGGCCATTGGCTCTGACCCTAGGCCACCCGGCCAGGCCACGCCTTGCCACGAGGCAAGCTGGGAGCGGTTCGTGGCAATGCCGATCTTGACGATGTCTACACCCATTGCCGCCGTCGCCATGATTTTTTGCGTCACGAGCGACATGTCTTCGGACGGATCGCCGATAGTTGCACTGACTACGCGGCGTCCATCGATGACTTTGACGATGTCTCGTATCGTTTCAAGCGGCAGGGCGCCGAGCGCGCCGTCGCTGGGATTTTTCAGATCGATAATGTCCGCGCCCAATTCCAGCGCGAGCATGGCTTCCGCCGTCGACGTCACGCTGGCGAGCATTTGCGTCATGACTTCGTCGCCGCGCGATGCGCATCGAGCTTGGCTTGCAGCCAGGACCACGCTTCAAACTCGACGAGCCCGGCGGTTTTCTCGATGGCGATGCTGAGATAGCGCCATTCACTTTCGAGTTTTTCCGCCGGCAGCATGGGCAATCGGCTGATCAACACCGCGCCTTCGATCACCGCCGCCTGGGCGCGATTGAAACCGCGAAACGGTCTGTGGATTTCATCATGTACGCGCCGGCAGAATAGCCGCGGCCGCTGCGCGTCATGCTCGATGCGCTCCAGCTTTAGTTCGCTATGACCCAGCGTATCGCGCAGCCGCGCGCAGGCAATCGTCGCCGCCGGCGCCGTCGGCCAATCGGGTTTCGCGCCCGTGACGCAGCCCGCGAACACGCGCACGTCGTCGCAGAAATTCTGCACCGCGCAGCCGCTAGCGAGTACGTTGTCGAGCGTGGTCGAAGGCTTGAACGGCGCCAGGATCACCAGGCCATTTTCTTCCCGTATGCCCATGGGGGCGATATGGATTGTTCCGTTTGCCGAGCGCGTGGTGATGATGGTTTCGAAAATCATGATTTGCCGGGTTTCTTTTTTCGCGTTTGTAATGTCGTTCCCATGGCATGCTGGGCGGACGGGTCTTCGTGTTTTCTGTCGGTCGCCACACCCCAATCCAGTTCTTGATCTTGCGTGTAGCGTTTGCCGAGTTGCCAGGCGATCTGCGCGCGAGCCAATTCTACCCCGAGGTAAAAAGCGTGGCTGCCGTCTTGCTCCAGCTTGAGGTTGGGAAACAACGCGAACGGATCTTCCGCCGTGTGGAAGCCATCGCGATTGTAAACGTGTATACCGCCCTCGCTCACCTGCACGCGGAAGCTCGGGTCCTTGATGGCCGCCGCCAGATCGCGAATCTCCGCTTGCGTATCGGGAAAGGGCTTGCGATCGTGCACAGTCATGAGTGCGGCGGAATAGTCTTTCGGCAGGCTCATATCTTCGCGCGCGGCGTACATGATGCGGCGCGCCGCGTCTGCCTCGCGCACCGCGCGGCGCGCGTGAGGGCTGACCTCGGTGGTGAGTATCGAGCCGATACCCAACTCGGAGATGATGCCCATCAACACGGCGTTGATGCCGCTGGTGTCGGCGTCGGTCAACTCCGTGAGATTGCCCACACCCATCATGATCGCTGCCTGGGGATACCGCGTGCGAAGCGCGTGATAACGCACGATGGATTGCGTAAAGCCGAAATGAATCGGATCGAGAATGGCATCGGCGATGAAGGGTTTTCGTTTTTTCTCTAGCGCGTCCATGGCGCGGAACAACGATTCAAGATCGGCGGGCTGGTTCGGGATCAGCACCGGCACGGAGTCGACTTCGTCGGCAACCCACAGCGTTTCATCCGTCAGGCTCAACAGGTAATCGGCGCCCGCCTTGCCGCCACGCACAAGTTCCCGCGGATCGACGGAATCGACGCTGACCTGATAGCCCGCTTCCTTCAGTGCGCGGATCGCCTCTTCCAAATGCGCGAACGGCGTGTCGGGCAAACAGCCGATGTCGATTACATCGGCGCCATCGCGCTGGTAGCGCGCCGCCCGTTGCAAGATTGCCGTGATGTCCAACTGCGGCGCATCGACGATCTCGGCGAATATTTTTACATCGTATTTGGACAGATCACGGCGTTGTTTTTTCTTGCCGAAGAATTCGGGCAAGTCTTTCAACTCCTCCGGTCCGCGCTCGACCGGCATGCCGTAGTGTTGGGTCAACGCTTGCAAGTCACCGCGACAGCGGCCGGGAATCACTATCCGCGTGGCTTTCCCGGCATCGTTCACGCGCCGCTTGATCAGATCGGCAGTCATCAAACCGGCGACGTTGATGCCGATGTTGAGCACCTCGTAAGTGAAGGGCGAGGGTTCGATGCTTTCAAGAATCCGGTGCAGACTTTTTTCCGCGAGCTTGCCGGTGAGGAAGAGGATGTGGTCGGGCACGGAAAATGGGTTGGGGTCGCTACGATCGCAATTGTATCCCTCCCCTTCAAGGGGAGGGGCAGGGGTGGGGATGGGTCAAACGTGCGGGTCAAATCGCCACACCCCATCCCCATGGCCTTAGGCCACCCCGTCCCAGCCTTCCCCTTGAAGGGGAAAGGGGTTAGTCCATCAGTCCGGCAAACAACGCGGTGCTCAGGTAGCGCTCGCCGTAGGATGGAATGATCACCACGATCATCTTGCCGGCGTTCTCGTCGCGCTTGGCGACTTCGAGCGCGGCCCACATGGCGGCGCCGGAAGAGATGCCAACCAGCAAGCCTTCCTCTTTTGCCATGCGCCGGGCGAGGGCGAAGGCGTCATCATTTTTCACGCGAATAATTTCGTCGTAGATTTTGGTGTTCAAAATCGCCGGAACGAATCCCGCACCGATGCCCTGCAGCAGATGGGGGCCTTTTTGACCGCCGGATAACACCGGCGACGCATCGGGTTCGACGGCGACACACTTGAACGATGGCTTTTTCGCTTTAATGGCTTCGCCGACACCGGTGATGGTGCCGCCGGTGCCGATACCGGAAATCAGGAAATCGCACTTGCCGTCGGTATCGCGCCAGATCTCTTCCGCCGTGGTCTTGCGGTGAATCGCCGGATTGGCGGGGTTCTCGAATTGTTGCGGAATGAGATAACGGGGATCTTCCGCCGCCATCTGTTTCGCGCGCGCGATGGCGCCGCCCATGCCTTCGGGGCCCGGCGTCAAAATCAATTCGGCGCCGAACGCGCGCAGCACGGCACGGCGTTCCTTGCTCATGGTTTCCGGCATGGTCAGCGCGAGCTTGTAGCCCTTGGCGGCGCAGACGAAGGCGAGCGCGATGCCGGTGTTGCCGCTGGTCGGTTCCAAAATAATCGTATCGGACTTGATCAGGCC
>JAYTGZ010000112.1:0-5421 GCA_043733025.1 Pseudomonadota bacterium
GCATCCCATCCGGGGTTACCGTTGACGCCGACGAGCTTGGGTAAATTGAGTTCGTTAATGCTCACGCTGCGCTTGTCGCGCAAATAGCCCCTCACCACATCCCAGATCGGCGGGCCGGACGCGTTCTCGTCGAGCGAGGCCCAACTGGCAACTTTGTATTTCCGGCTCGGTTCGATCGCCTTGCCGTTCAGGCTTAGGCTACCGATGCGATTGCCGGCCTTGGCCGACGGCTCGATGGCGTATTGCATGCCGCCCACCCGAGTCATATCGCCGCCCTGTTGCAAATAGGGATCGGGATTGAAGAGATTGTCGGCTTTGTCTTCGAGCAAGGCCTTGATCTCCATGCCGGTCATTTGCTTGACTTCAGTGGACGGGTAGGTAATCGCCGTTTGGGCAAGCAGATCTTCGCGGGTGATCGGCGAGCCGGGCAGTAGCGCCGTGCCCCAGCGGAATCCGGCGGAGAACGCGATTTCGGCATCCATTACTTCCATCATAGCCGCAAGAATCAGTTGATCGAAACTGCCGTTGAAGTTGCCGCGCCGATAGAGCAGGGTTTCCGTGGTGGCGAGTTGCTGTTGCAGTTTAGGCAAGAACGGCTCGCGGTGGCGGCGAATCATTGCGTCCATTTCGCGATCGGCCTCAATGAGATTCGCAAACACCGGCAACAGGCGATAGCGAGATTCAGCGACCTTACCGCCTTTGACATCGAGATCCATGACGGCGAGGAACTTGCCATTCGAGCCGGCATTGGTAACCAGAGTTTTGCCACTGCGGTTAGCGACTATGATCGGTTGCGGCGTCGCATCGTGTGTATGGCCGCCGAAGATGACGTCGATTCCCGTCACGCGAGATGCGAGCTTGA
The DNA here is from genome assembly GCA_043733025.1 of Pseudomonadota bacterium. Classification (GTDB taxonomy): domain Bacteria; phylum Pseudomonadota; class Gammaproteobacteria; order Burkholderiales; family JALYOK01; genus JALYOK01. The sequence goes on from JAYTGZ010000112.1 coordinate 863, forward strand.
GGTCTACGTCCATGCCGTTGTGCGAAAGCAACACGACTACACCCACGCCTTGCGTGCGCAACGTGTCGACCGTATGTTGCAGCGATTCTTCCTGGATGCCGAAACTCCATAGGGGCACTTTGTAGGCGGGGTTGGCGATGGGCGTATACGGAAAGGCCTGGCCGATCACCGCCACGCTCACGCCGTTGATTTGGCGGATGATGTGGGACTTGAAAACCGTATCGCCGAAATCTCGAGTGCTCACGTTTTGCGCGAGGAAATCGATCTTGCCGCGAAAGTCCTTGTCGATAATCTCGGCCACACGCTCCGCGCCCAAAGTGAATTCCCAATGGCCGGTCATGACATCGACGCCGAGCAATTTCGACGCATCGACCATGTCTTGACCGTTGCTCCAAAGCGCTGTCGCGGAACCCTGCCAGGAATCGCCGCCATCGAGTAACAATGCGCCGGGACGATCGGTCCGCAGCCGCTTGATCAGCGTGGCGAGATGGGCAAAGCCGCCGACCTTGCCGTAGGTGCGTGCGGCTTCGACAAAATCCAGATGGGTGAACGCGTGGGCAGAGCGAGAATGCGGCGGGATGCCGAAATGCTTGAGCATCGCTTCGCCTACCAAATGGGGCGGCCGCCCGCGATGGCTGCCGAAGCCGAGATTGATATTGGGTTCGCGAAAATAAGCCGGTAACAACTGCGCGTGGCAATCGGTGAAGTGCAGCAAGGATACATTGCCGAAAACGGGTACATCATAGCCGCCGCCCCCGTTGGCCGCGGCAGCGTCGAACGCAAATCCCGCAGCCCCAGCGGCTGCCAAAGTCTGCAAGAAGTCCCGTCGCGTCATCCCCATCGAACGCTACTTCCGGTAAACCGATGCTTTGAGGGGGAGGCCGTTGCTCAGGTAGGAATGAAAATATTCCAAGTTGTTGAAGTCTTCTCCGCCTTGTTCCAACGGCACGGCACGAATCTGCTCCAAGCAACGCTTGTAGCGCGCCTGTATGGTATTGAGGTTATCGCCACCGCGAAACACCGGCCAGTGGGTCGCTTGGCCGACGGTCGGCGAGAGGATTTCCGTGCGCAACGTGTTACCCGCATTCTGCATATGGCACGAGGCGCAGGCGAAATTGAGCTGGCCGCGGCGCGTGTAGAAAAAGCGCTTACCCGCTTCAAATTTTTCCAACGCGGCCGGGCTATCGACCTTGATGCTCATCTTCATGCCGTCCGACAAAGTGCGCGCGAAAGACATCAGCACGCCCATGGTTTTCATGTCGGACATCTGCAACGGCGTTTCGCCATTCGCAACCAAACACTGATTGATCGCCATTTCGAAGGTGACGACCTTGCCGAGTTTGTCGTTGTATTGCGGGTAATCGCCGGCGGCCATTTTTCCGCCGTTGGGAAAACAATCGGCATAGGTCTTGCCGTTGTTGAAAGGTTTCTCCCACATCGCTTCCCCAGCGTCGATCACTGGCGAAAACGGCGGCCATTCCATGATGCTGTCGTATTGTTGTTTCGCGTCCTCGCTGAGCATGAGGGCGCCGTAGACGTAGTCTTCAAACGGCTTGTCCGGGAATTTCGTTTGGTAAAGCTTAACGAAGGCGAGGCGATCCTGCTCCGGGTCCGTAACGGCGTTGAGAGTGACCGAGCTGAGCGCGATCGCCGAGAACAATACTAAAGCCGCCCAATGCAGCGGATGTTTGCGTGACATGGGCGCTAACTCGGCTTGGCTTCGAGCTTGGTTTTGTCGGTGCGCTGGTCGCCCTTGTTGTCCACCCAGGTCACTACCAACTCATCGCCGATCTTCGCGCCCTTGACCTTGAAACCAAGGAACGGGTTCTTCGAGATCGATGAACCGAACTGCCCATCGACAACAGTCTTGCCGTTCAACGTGATCGTGACTTGCTGGATGAAGTGGGGTTGGGATGCCATGACCCATTCGCCGTTGTCGTTTTTCTTGCGTCCCGTTTCCATCGGGTGATTCATCAGAATTTTAATGTCCGCCATATCGCCCGCGACTTGCGCGCGGATTTTCATCGGATCAGCCATGCTTTATGTTCTCCAAGAATTGCCATCAGGCGATGCGTAATTTATCACCATCGCCAGTCATATACTTCTTACCCTCACCCTAACCCTCTCCCAGAGGGAGAGGGGATGAATTCCCTTCTCCCTCTGGGAAAAGGGCAGGGATGAGGGAGGGACGTGTCACATTTGCTCAATCAACCGCAACCGCCGATAGTGACCTTGACTTCCTTGCTCGCCGTGTAATTTTTTCCACCCGCGAATACGACGGCGCGAATGTTCCCGGTATCACCCAGCTTGATGCGGGTCGAAATATACGGCTCGACACCCTCGGCGATAACGAACTGCGCGATCAAGGGCTGCGGATTCTTGTCGGCGAATAGCGAAATCATCTGCGCGCCGGGAATCTTGCAACTCACTTCCACGGGCACCACGGCGCTGTTTTCCGCGATATCCGGCGCTTTGATGACAATGTCCTTAGTCTCGACGGCATTTTGTACCCCCGCGCCCTTTAAGGCTTCCGGCAGGGTCTTGGCGTCGAACGCGACCTTGTTCCACTCCGCCGCCAGCGCGCGCAGGGGCTTCAACAGCCCCGTCATCGCGACGGCGCCCAAGGTAAAGACGCGGGAAATAAATGTTCTGCGTACGCTATTCATCGGGCCTCATCGGTCTCATAAACTGGCAATGTAATCCACTATTCTATCAATTTCTATTTCCGTCAGGACCTTATGCTTGCCGAACGGCGGCATCACCGTCGACGGGTTGAAGGCGGTTGCGTCCCAAATTTGCGCGCGCAACCTTGCTCTATCCGGATAGCGATCTTTCATCGCGATCAGCGCCGGGCCGATGTTCGCGGAGGTGATCGCACTCGGGTCGCCGGGCATTTGGTGGCAGGCGAGGCAATTACCCTTGGCGGTGCTGAAGGACAATTCTCGGCCGCTCAACAGTTTGGCCCCGTCGGCACGGGCATAGCCGAGTGCTAGCGACAACATAGCAGTACATATGGCGCCACAAACGGCTTTGTTCAAGTTTCGCATCGTGGAAATATCAGTTGGTTTTGTTCGATTTTCGTTCGGCGGCGAGCTGATTCCGCAATTCCTTCAACCGCGCTTCCACGCTGGATTGCTGATAATAATCGCCATCGCCGCTGCGGGCGGCGATTTCCAGTTGATCCACCGCCGCGGAGACATTGCCGATACGCACGTAGGCTTCCGCCAGGGACTGATGTTGTAGCAACTTTTTGCCTTGGGCTGCGTAGGCCTTGCCTTGCAGATCGTAGAGTTCCGCATCGGAACTGGTGATGAGCAAACGCTCCGCCAATACCTTGAGGGCTTGGTTGGTTTCGTTAGTCTCGATCAGCGTTTCCACATAGCCGTAGTTCAGCGCGCGGTCGTCGCCGAATCGCTTCAAACTGGATTGGTAGATGGCGATGGCGGCCTGCGGGTCTTTCATATCGCGCTTGAGTTGGGCGGCGAGATTTTCGGTCATCGCTAGCGTGACCTTCTTGCGTGCGATCGCGAGTTCTTTTTCCGCACGGGGATAATTGTTCATGCGGCGCGATACGGCGGCCAGACCGTAGCCTGCCACAACGTCCGCTTGGCCGCCTTCCCGACGCAAGCTTTCGAAGTAACGCAGCGCATCCTTGGTCGGATGCAGCAATGCCCTTAACTTGGCGCGCACCAACTTAAACTCCAGACTATCCTGCACTTGCTTGGCCGGCAGTTGCTCAACCCGATTCTGGATATCGGCGATACGGTCGCTGGTGAGTGGATGGGTTAGCAGATACTGCGGTGCGTTGGTGTCGTATACACGGTTATTTCGCTGTAGACGCTCGAAGAACGACACTGCGCCGCGCGCATCGAAGCCGGCTTTACTCAGCAACTCAACACCGGTCCGGTCGGCCTCCTGTTCGTATTCGCGGCTGTAATTTAGCTGCGATTGAATGCTCGCCGCCTGCGCGCCGGCGATGGCCGCTTGGGCTGCTTGCGCGTTTGAGCGCGCGGCAAGGATCGCCACGGCCAAGGCAGCCAAGGTCACCCAGGCACTGCGTTCCTGCCCCGCGATTTGGCGTGCGATGTGGCGCTGCGTGACGTGGCCGATCTCGTGGGCGAGCACGGAAGCGAGTTCCGATTCGTTCTCCGCCGCTAAAATCAATCCGGTATGCACGCCGACAAACGCGCCGGGCAGCGCGAATGCGTTCAACGTGTTATCGCGCATCAAGAAAAACTCGAAGGCGCGGCCCTTGTCCGTGCTGTTAGACACCAGGCGGCCACCGACGTTATTGAGATAATCCACCACCTCGGGATCTTCGTAGTAATCCTTATAGGCGCGAACCTCGCTCATGATTCTATTTCCGAGCGCGCGTTCCTGCTGCGGCGAGAACGAGCCCTGAGCGCTTTCGCCCAAGTCCGGCAAGTTGTCGGCGGCAAGCGCCGGCTGCAGCGCGAGGCAGAGGGCGGTCACTAAAGCGATGAATTTCATAGTGCTATGATAACGCCTTTCCCCTACAAGTTCCTTTAGCGCGCGATGACAAATCCCTTGACCCACTT
>JAYTGZ010000113.1:0-3120 GCA_043733025.1 Pseudomonadota bacterium
CTCTGCAGTATGATATCTACCACATGCAGATCATGGAAGGCGACCTTGCGCCGACCATCCAGCGCAACCTGAGCAAGATCGGCCACATGCAGTTGGCCGATAACCCCGGCAGGAACGAGCCTGGCACGGGCGAGATCAATTACCCGTTCCTGTTCCAGTTCATTGACAAGCTGGGGTACGGGGGCTGGATCGGCTGCGAGTACAAGCCGGCGAAGGCGACTGTCGACGGGCTGGGCTGGATCAAACCGTATCTATAGCGCGGCGCAGGGATGAGAGCGGGACTACATCACGCCTTCACCCCTTCACGCCCTCACTCATTCACAAAGGAGGAATAAATGAAAGTTGGTTTCATTGGTCTTGGCATCATGGGTACGCCGATGGCGGTTCATCTTATTGCCAGCGGGCACGAGCTCAAGGTTTACGACGTTAGACCGGCGCCCAAGGAACTCGTCGAAAAAGGCGCGATCGCTTGCGCCTCGGGCAAGGAAGTCGCGCAGCAGTCAGACATCATTATTATCATGGTGCCCGATACCCCGCATGTGCAAGCCGCCCTGTTCGGCGAAAATGGCGTCGCGGACGGTCTTTCCCCCGGGAAGATCGTAGTGGACATGAGCTCGATTTCGCCGCTGGACACCAAACAGTTCGCACAGAAGATCAACCAACGCGGCTGCCAGTACCTCGATGCGCCCGTCTCGGGGGGGGAGGTGGGGGCCAAGGCCGCGAGCCTCACGATCATGGTAGGAGGGCCGGAAGCCGCGTTCGACAAAGTGAAGCCGCTGTTCGCGTTGATGGGCAAGAACATCACGCTGGTGGGCGGCAATGGCGACGGCCAGACCTGCAAGGTGGCGAACCAGATCATCGTTGCGCTCAACATCGAGGCAGTGGGCGAAGCCCTCCTGTTTGCCTCGAAGATGGGCGCCGACCCGGCCAAAGTGCGCCAAGCGCTGATGGGCGGATTCGCCTCGTCGAAGATCCTCGAAATCCACGGCGAGCGCATGATCAAGCGCACCTTCGACCCCGGGTTCAGGATCGAGTTGCACCAGAAGGACTTGAACCTAGCGCTCTCCAATGCTCGCGCCGTTGGCCTGTCACTGCCCAACACCGCCACGGCGCAGGAGTTGTTCAACGTTTGCGCGGCCCACGGCGGCAAAGCGTGGGACCACTCGGCACTTGTGCGCGCGCTGGAAATGATGGCCAACCATGAGATCGGCGCCAAGGCGTCCACAAGTACTCCGCTCGACTAGGAGCCTGTCGGACTTAAAGAAACGTAGCGAAAAAGAGGCTGAGCGAGGACAGATTTTGACGATATCGCCGGGCAATAGTCGTTCTCTTGCCCAAGAAAGCGGCGAAATACGGGGTGGCCCTATGGCCTTAGGCCACCCCGGGCTAGCCACTGGCCTGGGGCCATTGGCTCTCAGCCGTGTCTAGCGACGATGCAAGCTGGTCCCGGCTCGTGGCAATGCTTCAAGAAAAAATGTAGGTTGGGTAAGCGAAGTGTAACCCAACAAACCACAGATAGCGTTCAATCACTCTCGGATACGGTGGAAGGCGCTGCGCATTGACCTACGGCCTTAATCCAAAAGCCTGGTTCTCGGCTACATCAAACCATGCTACCCGCTCTATAATCCCCAAGGAGATATCGATCACGAGACGAAAAACGTAATGGAACGCGCCAACCCGATCATCAAAACCGATGTTGCCTACGCCGTGGCGCGTGCGCTGCTCGATGGTTTCAACAAGCACTATCGTATCTTTCAGGAAACCAGCAAGGCTGCGACGGCGCGCTTTGAGCAAGGCGATTGGGTGATCGGCCAGAAGGCCAACCGCGATCGGATTCTGTTTTACGATCAGCGCGTGAAAGAATCCGTCGAGCATCTGGAGCGCGAGTTTCAAGCCGAGTCGTTGGGTTCGGAGTGGCAGCAGATCAAACTAAACTACATCGGGCTGCTGACCAACCACAAACAACCGGAATTGGCGGAGAGCTTTTTTAATTCTGTTTGTTGCAGCATTTTGCATCGCACCTATTTTAATAACGATTATATTTTCGTGCGCCCGGCGATTTCCACCGAGTATATGGATTCGGAGCCGCCCGCCTACCGCTGCTATTACCCGCGCAAGATCGGGTTGCGCCGCGCCATCGTCGAGATCGTCGCCGACTTAAAGCTTACACGTCCGTTCGCCGATTTGAAACGCGACCTGCGCTACGTCATGACGGCATGGCGTCGCCTATTGACACGGCCGTTTCAATTGGAGGCGAACCATCAGATCCAGATATTGAGTTCGCTGTTTTACCGCAACAAGGGTGCTTATTTAGTGGGCAAGGTCATCAACGGCAATCACGAATCGCCCTTTGCGATACCGATACTCCACGATAAAAACGGCAAACTCTATCTCGATACGGTACTCGTCAGCCGCTACCATTTGGATATTTTGTTCAGTTCCTACCGTGCTTATTTCATGGTGGATATGGAAGTGCCGTCTGCCTACGTTCAGTTCTTGCGAAGCATGTTACCGAATAAGCCGAAGTGGGAGCTCTACACCATCCTCGGCTTACAGAAGCACGGCAAGACGCTTTTTTATCGCGACTTTCTTCATCACCTGAAACATTCCAGTGACGATTTCATTATCGCGCCTGGCATTAAAGGTTTGGTGATGCTGGTGTTCACCTTGCCCTCCTACCCCTACGTGTTCAAGGTCATTCGCGACGTGGTGGCGCCGCCTAAGGACACCAATCGCGATCTGGTGAAGGCCAAGTATCTGATGGTGAAGCTGCACGATCGGGTCGGCCGCATGGCGGACACGCTGGAATATTCCGATGTCGCGTTTCCGAAGGACCGCTTCACCCAAGCGCTGTTAGACGAATTGCACGCGCTGGTTCCGTCGCAACTAGAAGAAGACGGCGGCACCCTCATCATCAAACACCTCTACATCGAGCGCCGCATGATCCCGTTGAACATCCATCTGGATAAGGCCAACGATAAGGAGCGCGATCATGCTTTGCTCGAATATGGCCAGGCACTCAAGCAACTTGCCGCGGCGAATATTTTCGCCGGCGATTTGCTCTACAAAAACTTCGGTGTGACGCGCTACAGCCGGGTCGTGTTCTACGACTACGATGAG
>JAYTGZ010000114.1:0-7450 GCA_043733025.1 Pseudomonadota bacterium
GCAAATGCGAATAGACGCATCGAATTCTCCATAGTTAATCCTTTAGCAAGGACGAAACAAAGAACTCGGCGAGAGGCATGCGTCAACGACGCAAGAATACTAAAGAATACTAGAGAATACTAAATGGAGATGCCGCCTCGCCGATTAAGCGAGGCCGAGCCATTTCGGACGTTCGGGCTTTGAAGAAAATAGCGTGAGGTGCAATGTGGGTGGGCGTGCGAACACTAAATCAGCGCCGGCAAAATCCAAGGGGGCAATTCCATCGCACACCGCCATCGAGCAACTTGCGTGACAAACCCCGCAATCGGAATCGAAAATGCCGGACTTAGACTCGGTACCAGAGTCGCCGCCGTAACTTGATTGATCGGATTGATGCTTGTGCTCGTGGTGACCGATGTGGTGAGACGTGGCTTCGGTTTCATGCTCACAATAAGCAGAGACGGCCGCCCAGGAAAGCTGGAGTGGCACGAGAAACAATAAAAACACGACGAGCCGACGCATGATTGTCAGGATTCTAACAGCGATAGAACAATCGGGGTTAGTGAATAATCAATAGCGATATACCCCTGCCAGAAGCCGCATGGACACGGGGTGGCCTCGGGCCATTGGCTTCTGGCAATGCATGCTTCGCGGGGCAAGCTGGAGGGGCTGGCCCACGGGGTGGCCTAGGGCCAGGGCCATGTGCCTCGTGGCGCGGTTATGTTTCTAACGAAAACGGTGTGAAGTTCGTATCGCGATCGTAGTAATCTTCACGCTCGGCGTGCTTCAACCAACTGACGATCTTGTACGTCAACGGCGTCGCCAACACTTCCCACAGCACTTTCAGGATGTAGTTACCGAGCATCACGGAGAACAACAATGCATTGTCCCAGGCGCCGGCGAACGCGAGCGGATAAAAAATCAGCGTATCGACGCCCTCGCCCATGATGGTCGAGCCAATCATGCGGCTCCACAGATGTTTGCCGTTGGTGAGGATCTTCATTTTCGCCAATACAAAGGAATTCACGAACTCGCCGGCGAAGAAGGCGATCAGCGAAGCAACCACGATGCGTGGCGTTTGGCCGAAGATGTTTTCGTAGGCGCTTTGATTCGGCCAGCCCTTCGCCGGCGGCAGCGCGACCACCACCGTCGCCATGATCGACGCGAAAATCAGCGCGCCGAAACCCGCCCAGATCACTTTGCGTGCGCGGGCGTAGCCGTACACTTCGGTGAGAATATCGCCAAACACGTAGGACAACGGAAAGAACAACACGCCAGCGCCGAAGATGAAAGTCGGGATGCCGAAAATACTTGCTAACCAAATTGGCAATGCCACTTCGGCGGGCTTTGCCGGACCAATGAGGTTCGCGCATAGATACACCGTCACGAATGCAGCCATGACGAGTTCGTAGTATTTGTACTGGTGCCGCGGCTGCACTGTGGTTCTCCGGAAATATTTCAGTGCGATGGTTTCTTTTCGCGCGGCCCTCATGGCCTTAGGCCAGTGGCTAGCCTAGGGCTACCCCGTCCCCGCCCTTCTCCCAGAGGGAGAAGGGCGTAATTCCCCTCTCTCTCTGGGAGAGGGTCAGGGTGAGGGAGCAACGCGTCGAACTGCGAAATCCGCCAACAAGACACTACTCCGATTTCCCCGCTTCGGAAAACTGATGCAGCAACGCCTTGCGTACCAAATGGACATGCTGGCGCAAGGTATAAACCTGATCGGCAAACGCGAGTGGCGTCGGTATGCGATGCGCGGCGCGCTCGATGTGATCGATCTGTTCGAGCCACTCGCCGTGAGACTTACTCTCCGGCTTTTGCCGCGCTTCCAGTTCGATCATTTTCAGCTCACCGTAGTAGCGAAAAATGCGGCGGCGTATGCGCCACGAATATAAAAACGGCGCCACGCGAAACAGCGGAAAGAGAACCGCCACGATGGGCAGTAGCATGAAGATCAGACGATCCACAAGGGTCGCGGCCCAGAACGGCAAATAGCGTTGCAAGAACGGCGTGCCGCTTTTATAGTAGCGCTCCGCCTCGCGCGAGAGCGGAATCTCGACGCCGTTCGGTGTCGGGAATTGCCCGGCGCGCGCAAATAAGCCGGCCCCGCCGTGGTTTGCACCGAGCGCCTGCAACGTTAAGTCGATCAAGGCTGGATGAAAATCGTCGCGCGCTACTAACGTCGTGCTCGGTGCGACCAAGCTCATATCTTTCGGTGGAATATTCCGCGGCAGATCGATCGTCCCCCGCGGCAAAGTCAACACCGACAAATAGGGAAAGCGGCGCACGTAAGCTTCTGCTTGCGTGAAGCTGAACATCTTCAGGTCCGGCGTGTACAACATTGTCCACACGGCGCTCGATTGCGCCGGACTGACGATGAATACCGCATCGACTTCCTTATTCAACATTGCCTGCGCCGCGTTCATACCGCCCAGAGGCGATAGGATAGTCGGCTCATCCGCCACGCCATGTGCGCGCAATAACTCAAGCGCGAGCAGGCGCGTGCCGCTGCCCTCCGGTCCAACGGCCACGCGCTTGCCCTTAAGTTCCTCAAGATTGGTAAGGTTCAAATCTTTTTGGTGAAACAACCACAACGGCTCCGGATAAATCACACCCAAAGACACCAAGCCTTCCGTGTCCTTGCCCAGCGTGGCGCCACTCTGCAAAAAACCGATATCGACGTCTTCGTTCCGATCCAACAAACGTTGCAGATTTTCGGAGGCGCCGGCCGAGGCTTTGATATCGAGTGTGATGCCGCTGCGGGCGAAGAAATCCTTGTAGCGGGCGGCGTAAATTTGATAAGCGCCGTCGGCGGGCCCGGTCACAATCGTGACGTGGCTCGGCGGCGCTGGGCGCATGAATTTGTAGGTTGCCCAGAACACCGCGAACAACAGCGCCAACGCCGCCATGCCGATGATCACTGCGTCGTGCAGCGACAAGCTGAGGAAGTGGTTCCAAAGCTTGCGTATTGCGCTCATAGGCTCGGTTTCGCTTGCGCGCTACACCTTCCACAGGCCGGCTGGAGAGCCAATGGCCCGAGGTGGCCCGAGGCCAGCCCCCCAGCCCCCCACCCCCTATCCATGCGCCTTTTCAGGCTTGCATCACGCACAGCCAGGCCCCGGCTTGGTTTCAGCCTGGGTAAGTTGGAGATATTTTTTGTGCAGCATTTCTTTGCTCTCGACCACTTCGGGGTGAGGAATGATGCACTCGACGGGACACACTTCAACGCATTGCGGACGCTCGAAATGGCCGACGCATTCGGTGCAAAGCTTCGGATTGATCTCGTAGAACTCGATACCTTGATAGATCGCGCCATTCGGGCATTCCGGCTCGCAGACATCGCAGTTGATACACTGATCGGTGATAAGCAACGCCATATTACTTCTTGATTTTTTCGTTGAGCCGCTGTAACACCAGCGGACTGACGAACTGACTCACGTCGCCACCCATGCTGGCGATTTCGCGCACGATGCTGGCGGAAACGAACATGTAGTCGTCGGACGGAGTCATAAAAACCGTCTCGACATGGGGCAAGAGTTTGCGGTTCATGCCGGCCATCTGAAATTCGTACTCGAAGTCCGATACGGCGCGTAGTCCGCGTAAGATTACGTTTGCGCCTTGCTGCTTGAGAAAATCCGTCAACAATCCACTGAACTGGACGACTTTGATATTCTTCACGGGCTTGAGCAATTCCGTGGCGATATCGACGCGCTCGTCGAGGGAAAACAAGGTCTGCTTTGCAGTGCTTGCGGCGATCGCCAAGATCACTTCGTCGAATAAAACCGCCGCACGCTTCACCACATCCTCGTGACCGAGCGTGAGCGGATCGAATGTGCCAGGGTATACGGCTTTAGCCACTTAAGTTCCTTCTACCGAAATGAGTGTCATCAATTGGAATTTTACTTGACCCGCACGGCTTTGTTTGAGGATTTTCCATTCGGCGCGCGGCTCGAAGCTAGGCTCGCATTCCATGTATACGCGCGCGGCCGGGCCTAACCAAGGCGGCAACAACGCCAAAATAGCCGGCAACACGGACTGGCTGAACGGCGGATCGAGGAATACGATATCGAAGGGCCGCTTCGGGCCGCGCAAATATTGCAGGGCATCGGCATTCACAATTGCAGCCGATGCGGCGCCGAGGCGCTGCACGTTATCTCTCAGGGCCTGAGCGACGGGCCGCGATTGTTCGACCATTACCACTTGTGCCGCGCCGCGGGACAATGCCTCGAAACCCAAGGCGCCGCTGCCCGCGAAGAGATCCAAACAGGTTTTGCTGTCGAGCCGTTGGCCGAGCCAGTTGAACACGGTTTCGCGCACCCGGTCCGGCGTGGGACGCAGGCCGACGCTGTCGGGAAAGTTTATTACGCGGCTACGCCATTCTCCGCCGATGATGCGGACTTGGTTCGCCGCCCGCGGCACTATTTAACGCCGGCTTTTTGCTCGATTACCTCAGGTAGCCCGACCACGATAGTGACCATGTTATCGGGTACAAGGCGACGCTTGAATGCGTCCTTGATTTCGGCCAGCGTGACTTTTTCGACGTTCTTGACGTAATCGTCGAGAAAGGTCAACGGCAACTTATAGAAGCCAATCAACTGCAGATACTCGAACAACTTGCGATTGCTGTCGATCCGCAAAGGAAAACCACCGCCGAGATTGCGCTTGGCGTTTTCCAATTCCTCGTCGGTGGGTCCGTTTTCGATGAATTCCTTGATCGTATTGCGCACCACCTGTAATGCTTCCTGGGTTTGATCCTTGCGCGTCTGCAGGGCTACGCGATAGGGACCGAGCTCATGCATCGGCATGAAGTAGCTCGACACGCTGTAGACCAATCCACGCTTCTCCCGCACTTCGTTGGTGAGGCGCGACGCAAAGCCCCCGCCACCGAGGATGTAATTACCGACCAGCAGGGGAAAATAATCGGCATCGATACGCTTCATACCCGGATAACCGAGCATGATGTGGCTCTGGGTCGATGGGAACGGCACTTCTTTGAGCAGGGGCTTGTCAGGAATTTGCACCGGCGCGAGTTCGGCCATGACCTGATCGCTCTTCAGTAGCGTGCCGGTCAACCGTTCGGCAATGGCTTCCGCTTGCGCGCGCGAGATATCACCAATCATTGCCACGACTGCGTTGCCGATAGTGTAATAACTGCGATAGAACGCCAGCAGATCCTCGCGCGTGATCGGCTTGATGGTCTCTTCCGTGGGCTTGCGCGAATAGGGATGATCCTGATACAGCGCTTTGTAGAACTGGCGTTCGGCGACGCTGCCGGCGTCGGCGCCGGATTGCTTCAGGGCGGAAATGACCTGCCCTTTTTGGCGCTCTAATATCTCCGCGGGATACGCCGGCTCCTGGATCAATTTGGCGAGCACGCCGATCGCCTCAAAGCGTTCCGTCTCGCTCGATAACGTGCGCACGCTCCAGCCGGCGCGGTCTTGGTCGAAGCTGTTACCCAGAATCGCACCGATGTTAGCGAGCTTGGTCGAGATTTCGTCTTCCGTTAGTCCGCCGGCGCCGTTGTTCATCAGTCCCGCCGTCATACTCGCGGTCCCGGACAGGCCTGCTACATCACGGCTCGATCCGGCCGCAAACTCCACGCTTACATCGAGCATCGGCAAAGTCCTCGCCTCGACGAAATAGACCCGGGCCCCGCCCGCGGTGGTCCAGTGCTGGATAGGTAACGCCGCTTGGACTGGCACGGCCATGGTCAGCAATATCAACCCGCCAAGGCCACGGCAAAGGGTACCGAATGGGGAATAAGTCAGATGATTTTTCATGCGTGCGGCCTGTGGTTTATTGTGAGTGCCGCAGCCCTTCCGGGGCCGGACGCGGTGGGGCTTTTTCGATGGGTTGCGGATCTAAAATCGCCACCGTTAAGCGATCGTCTTGCAAATACTTTTGCGCGACTTGTTTCACTTGGTCCGCGGTGACCGCTCTTAGTCGTTCCAACATCACGTCCAAATCCCGCCAGGAAAACCCGGCGTTTTCCGTGCGGCCGATTTGCATTGCTTGGCCGAACATGGAATCCAATCCGTACACCTGGCCGGCAATAATTTGCGATTTCACACGCTGCAGTTCATCTTCCGTCACACCTTCGGTTTTCACTTTTTCGAGTTGGGCGCGCAGTGCGATCTCAAGTTCGGCGACCGTTTTGCCGTCGCTCGGCGTGCCGTCGACGACAATCATGCCGGGGCCGCGCTCCACGGCGTCATAGCCCGCCCCGGCGGAATTAGCGATACGCGAGTCGCGCACCAGCGACTTGTTCAAGCGCGCCGATTCATTTCCATCCAACACACCCATTAGGAGTTGCAGTGCATAGGGCTCCCAGTCCTTCGCCGCATCTTTGAGCACCGGCGCGTGATACGCCATGGCGATGTAGGACAATTCCGCCTGCGCCTTGACGGTGATGCGTTTGATACCGAGTTGCGGCGGCTCCGTTTGCGGTTTGCGTTCCGGCAACGCTTGCGGTTTTAACGCGCCAAAATATTTATCCGTGAGCGCCAACACTTCCCGGTGGTTAACATCGCCCACGACCACCAAGGTGGCGTTATTGGGCGCATACCAGCGCTTGTACCATTCGCGCGCATCGGCCGGTTTCATGTTTTCCAGATCGTTCATGAAACCGATAACGGGCCGGCCGTAGGGATGAGCGTTGTAAGCGTTGGCGAGCAAGTGCTCATAGACGATGGCGTGCGCTTTGTCCTCCGTTCGCAGGCGCCGTTCTTCCATGACTACCTTGATCTCTTTCCAAAAATCCGCGTCGGAAAAACTCAAGTTCACCATGCGGTCGGCTTCCAGCTTGAGCGCCAGTTCGAGCTTGTCGTTGCGCAACTGCTCGAAGTAGGTGGTGTAGTCGCGATTGGTGAACGCGTTGTCCTTGCCGCCGTTAGCGGCGATGATTTTGGAGAACTGCCCGGGCGGGACCTCTTTCGTGCCCTTGAACATCATGTGCTCCAACACATGGGCGACGCCTGACGTGCCGTTGGATTCGTCGACACCGCCGACGAGATACCAGACCTGAACCACCACGACGGGGGCGCGATGATCTTCGCGCACAATGATCTTCATGCCATTCTCGAGTTTATATTCCTGAGTGAGTGGCGCCGCAGCCAGCGCAGGCAGAGCCGCCAAAAGGGTCAGGGCAAAAAGTACTATTCGGCCTATCGGTTTTTTCATGGGTCGCTTTGTTGATTGTCGGTTCGGTGGTCAGGCAACGGCTTTGACGCTAGAATGCGGGGGTTACCCGCAATGAACTATTCCTATTCTAAACCATCTCGTCCGTCCTTTTGCATCTGACCCTTTAATTCATGTTTAGTTTCTTCAAATCCTCCGACAAGACCGCCGAGCCCGCCAAAACCGAAGAGAAAAAAGACGGTTGGCTGCAAAGGCTTAAGACCGGCCTCACGAAAAGCCGGGAAAAAATGGGCGGCCGGCTCACTTCGCTGTTCAGTCGCGGCAAGATCGACGAAGC
>JAYTGZ010000115.1:0-2679 GCA_043733025.1 Pseudomonadota bacterium
TTACGCGTGTATTCCACGCCAGCCAGGCGCTCTCGGACTGGCACCAAGGGTTCCACTCTTGCCCAGAAATCATCGGTTACCACCCATGACGCCACACGCCTCTTTGCCGGTCTCTTTGCAGCCATTGCCCCCTCTCTCGCCGCGTCAAAGGCGGCTCGGGATGGTATTATACTATTTACGGATAAGTTCTTAGTCCGCGCCGCCGCCCCGGCGACCAAGCGCTCCGTGGAAATAATCGCCCGCGTATGACCGCCCTCGCCCACTTTGCCACCGCCATCGAATGCCTCAATCGTAAAGGCATACAGCTTGCCTGCGCGGCCGGTAAACGTCGCCCGTGCCCAGACTTTATTGTTGACCGGCGTCGCGGCGGTGTGGCGAATATTGATCCCCACGCCGACGGACAATTGCCCCGGCTCGAGCAATGGTTTCAGGCAGCGGGCCGCCGCGATTTCCATCAGGCCTATCATGCGCGAGGTGGCCCAGACTTCCGGAAAATCATCTTCCGGCATTAAGCACAATGCCTTCGCCATCTCTTGCGGGCCGGCCATCATTTCGGCTTCGGCAAAATCGCCTACCTCCATCAAAATCCCCACGCGCGAAACACAATAAGCGCTTAACTATACCAAAGATTGCGGCGCGGCGGCCCTTGGGATCAGGCTAGGCCCCATGCTAAAATTACGAATTGCGCGGCATTCCCGCGTTCTATGGACAAGGATCCTTACCCATGGCGACCCTAAGAGACGTTAAGCTAGAAGACAAATACACGCAGGAAAGCGGACGCATCTATCTCACCGGCATTCAAGCCCTAGTGCGCTTGCCGATGATGCAGCGCCGGCGTGACCTCACTGCCGGTCATAATACGGCGGGTTACATCTCCGGCTACCGCGGCTCGCCGCTGGGCGGCTACGATCAGCAACTCACGGCCGCGCAGAAGTTTCTGCAGCAACATCACGTCGTCTTCCAACCTGGCCTGAACGAAGATCTGGCGGCCACCGCGTGCTCCGGCACCCAGCAGGTCGCGTTCACCGGCCAAGCGAAATACGAAGGTGTGTTCAGCATTTGGTATGGCAAGGGTCCCGGCGTCGATCGATCCGGCGATGCCTTCCGTCACGGCAATCTATTCGGCACCAGCCCACTGGGCGGCGTGCTGGTGTTGATGGGCGATGACCACACTTGCGAATCCTCGACCACGGCGCACCAAAGTGAATATGCGCTGATGGACGCCATGATTCCGGTGTTGAACCCGGCGGGCGTGCAGGAAATTTTGGATTACGGGTTGTATGGATTTGCGTTGTCGCGTTACTCCGGTGCGTGGGTCGGTATCAAGTGCGTCCACGATACGGTCAACACCGCGGCAGCCGTGGAACTGGACGCCAGCCGCGTGCAAATCAAACTCCCCGCGGATTTCACGCCACCGCCCGATGGCCTACATATCCGGCCGAACGATCCCGCGCTCGCGCAAGAACAACGCTTGCACAATTTTAAGCTCGAAGCGGTAAAAGCATTTGCGCGCGCCAACAAGCTCGACCGCATTGTGCTCAATTCGTCGAACGCGAAAATCGGCATTATCACCACGGGCAAATCCTATCTCGACACCCGTAGCGCGCTGGACGAGTTGAACCTGAGCGACGCCGATTGCGAGCGCTTGGGTGTACGGCTCTATAAGGTCGGCATCACTTGGCCGATGGAACCCCAGGGTCTCAAGAATTTCGCCCAGGGTTTGGATCTCATCATTCTCGTCGAAGAAAAGCGCGGTTTGATGGAAGGTCAGGTCAAAGAAATGCTATACGGCCAGCCAAATGCACCGCGCATTATCGGCAAATTCGACGAGCAGGGCCAGCCGTTGTTCCTATCTTCCGGCGCGCTCGGTCCGAACCAAATCGCCCAGGTGATCGGCCATCGCATTTTGAAACACATGGCCGACGACAAGCTCGTAAACCGCGTCGCGGCCATCGATCACTTGCTAAGCCACCACGAGAAATCGAAAATTGGCGTGGCGCGCATGCCGTACTTCTGCCCCGGCTGCCCCCACAGCACGGGAACCAAGGTGCCCGAAGGTTCCAAGGCACTGGCAGGCATCGGTTGCCACTTCTTGGCGCAATCCATGGATCGCAACACCTCGGGCTACACCCAAATGGGCGGCGAAGGTGCATCCTGGATGGGCATGGCGCCCTTCACCAATCAGAAACACGTGTTCCAGAATGTCGGCGACGGGACTTATTTCCATTCGGGCTTGCTCGCGGTGCGCGCGGCAGCGGCGTCTGGCGCCAACATCACATTCAAGGTCTTATACAACGACGCGGTGGCGATGACCGGCGGCCAACCCCACGACGGCCAATTGACGGTTCCGCAGATCACCTTGCAGTTGCACGCGGAGGGCGCGAAGCGCGTCGCGGTCGTGACCGACGAACCGGAAAAATATCCGCCGAGTTTGGAATGGGCGCCGGGTGTGACGATTCATCATCGCGACGATTACGATCAAGTGCAGCGCGAATTCCGCGAAATTCCCGGTCTGACAGGCATCGTTTACGATCAAACGTGCGCCACGGAAAAGCGCCGCCGCCGCAAGCGCGGCAAAATGATCGATCCGCCGAAACGCACCGTCATCAACGAAGCGGTGTGCGAAGGTTGCGGCGATTGCGGCGTGCAATCGAACTGCGTCGCGGTGGTGCCGATCGA
>JAYTGZ010000116.1:0-6228 GCA_043733025.1 Pseudomonadota bacterium
CCAGCAACACATCGTGGCCGCCAGCGAGGGTATCGTCGATCCAGCGTTGCGATGTGCCGTAGAGATTGCCGTAGACTTCCGCGCTTTCAAGAAACTCACTATTGGCAGCCATTTGCAAAAAGTTATCGCGGCTAACGAAGTGATAATCCTTGCCATTAATTTCACCCGGCCGCGGCGCGCGCGTGGTGAATGAGACAGAGAGCCGCACCATACGATCTTCCGCGAGCAATGCTGCGACGAGACTGGATTTTCCCGCACCGGAGGGTGCGGCGATGATGAATAGCTTTCCGGTGGTCATAGATAAAGGCGCGAGGTGGGGGGGATGTAAGTCCATTCCTAATTCAAAACTGAAACTTCGTCAGCGCGCCCGGCTACTCGCCGTACCCATTGCTACTGTCCGGTCGTCTAACCTGCCCCTCGTCACTCTATATTCTGAATTTGCTCCCGCATCTGTTCGATCAACACTTTCATTTCGACGGATATTCTAGAGACTTCCGTCGACACAGATTTCGCTCCCAGGGTGTTGGCTTCGCGGTTAAGCTCTTGCATTAAAAAGTCCAGGCGTTTGCCGGCGCTGCCGCCTTTTCCCAATACGCGACGGACTTCCGATAGGTGGGCCTTGAGCCGCGACAACTCTTCGTCAACATCGATTTTGCTGGCGAACAATACCACTTCTTGGCGCAGCCTATCATCTTCCGCATTACCCATGGCTTCGCGGATACGCGCCGCTAACTTATCTTGAAAAGCCGCGACCAACTTGGGAATATGCGGCCCGACTTCCTCGGCTAAGGTTTCCATTCTGGCGACACGCTCCAGCAACAGTGCCTTGAGCTTATCGCCTTCGCGGGCGCGGGTATGGCCTAACTCCGCTAGGACGCCAACTAGCAGACTCAGCGCGTCGCTGGAGATCTGTTCCACCGGCGGCGCATCTTGATCGAAAATGCCGGCGAAATTGAGTACATTCGCCACCGATAGACCGGCGCTTCCTGGCAGTAGGGACTTAATTGAATTGTTGTATTTGATCAGTTGCTGCAAGACATCTTGGTTCAGCGGCAGGCCCTTGGCTGCGCTTGGAATCGGCGTGTAGCCTAACCGGCAATCCACTTTCCCGCGCACGATCTTGGCGCCGATGGCTTCCCGCAGGCCGGACTCCAAGGAGCGCAATTCGTCTGGAATACGCAACTGGACTTCCAGATAGCGATGGTTCACGGAACGAATTTCCAGGTTGATCTGGCCGTAATCGTAGTCTTGGCCGCGACAGGCGAAGCCGGTCATGCTGTTGATCATCGTCTCATTAAATCCTATGGTATTACTGAGAAAGCTTTGCTAAATCCTCGTAAAATATGGAGAATAGCCTACCCTAAAATGTTAAGCATCATACCGTTATTTAAGCATGGCGCAACCTGCTGACCTGGCGCTGCCGGAAGGCTATCGGTTATTTGATTATCGCATCGTGCGCAATCTGTCCGCAGGCGGGTTCAGCACGGTCTACCTTGCCCATGATGAGGGCGAGACGCCGGTCGCGATCAAAGAGTATTTACCGAACGGCCTGGTGGTACGCAACAACAACATGGAAGTGCAAGCGAATTCGCCCGAGAACATCCCGCCGTTTCGCCATGGCATGAAATGCTTCTTCGAAGAGGGCCGGACGTTGGCGCAGATTAACCATCCCAACGTTGTCCGCGTCGAAAATTTTTTTCGCGCTAATGAGACCGTATATTTGGTCATGCGCTATATGCGCGGGCGCACACTGGATTTTCATATTCGCGCCAATAAACAGCATTTTACCGAGAGTTTCATGCGGCGCTTGTTTTTAAGTTTGCTGAACGGCTTGCGCGAGGTCCATACCCACAAGCTGTTGCATTTGGATATCAAGCCGGCCAATATCTATGTCACCATGGACGCGACGCCCGTTCTGCTGGACTTTGGTTCCGCCCGCATGACACTCAATCAAGATCGGCCGCAGTTGGTGCCGATGTATACCAAAGGCTTTGCCGCGCCGGAGCAATACCGGGGTATGGCTGGCTTGGGTCCTTGGACGGACATCTACTCGGTCGGTGCGACCATGTATGCCTCCCTGTCCGGAACGCCGCCGCAAGCCGCCGACATGCGCGAGAAACAGGATCAACTGACACCGGCCCTCAATGCCTGGCGCGGTAAGTTTTCAGATCAATTGTTGCGCACTATCGATCAGTGTTTAGAACTCGATCCGCTGAAGCGCCCGCAAAGCGTCTACGCGCTGCAAAAAGCATTGTTGGAGTACGGATCTCGACTCCCGCCAAAACCTAGCCTGTTCGGCACCCTACGTCGAAGCCTGGGCCGTCTTGGGGAACGCTAGTGACTGCCGCTCCCTATGAGATAGTGCAAGAATCCTTGATCGGCGGACGCAAATCGAACCAGGATCGGGTCGCTAGCGCTTACGTCAACGATACATTGCTCATGGTGGTCGCTGACGGTATGGGTGGTCACCTCAATGGCGAAATCGCCGCCGAAATCACGGTTCAAGTCTTGATCAGGCGTTTTAATCGCGCGGCCCGGATCGGTCTCGGCAACCCCGCGCATTTCCTGCGCGTCGCGCTCGAGGCTGCCCACGGCGCCATCGGGGAATATACCCGCAGACACAAACTCACCGAGTATCCGCGTACGACTTGCGTCGCCTGTATTGTAAAACAGAAGATCGCCTACTGGTGCCATGCCGGCGACTCCCGCCTTTATCTGTTGCGCAACGGACGTTTGTACAAACGCACGCGCGATCACTCGCGGGTGCAACGCATGATCGATGCCGGCCTGATTCGCGAAGACCAGGCGCTGACCCATCCGGATCGTAACAAGATTTATAGTTGCCTCGGCGGCGATCAGATGCCGACTATCTCCTTGTCCGAAGGCACGCAACTCAATGCCAGCGATGTTATCTTGTTGTGCAGCGATGGCTTCTGGGGCATGCTCACTTCGGCGGAGATCGATGCGGCCGTAGCCGATGAGCCCCTCAATCTGGCCCTACCCAAGTTGATCAGGAAATCCATCGACATGGCCGCTGGGCAGGGCGATAATCTCACGGTGATCGGGTTGCAATGGCCGGGCTCCGGGGAAAAACTTGAGTACATCGACTCGGCTGTGACGATGCCGGCGGATTTTCTTACTCGACCCGCCGGCGTTTCCGAGGACCGCGATAAGCCCGACGACATAAGCGACGAAGAGATCGAAAAGGCAATCGCCGAAATTCAACTCGCCATCCAGAAGCTCACAAAATAATATGACCTCTCAAACCGTATCGCGCCCGAGCGGGCGTCGCGGCGATCAACTCCGCGGTATTCGGCTGACGCGCCGCTACACGCGCCACGCCGAGGGTTCAGTGTTGATCGAATGCGGCGACACAAAAGTCATCTGCACCGTCAGCATCGATGAAAAAGTGCCGCCGTTCCTGAAAGGTAAAGGCCAAGGTTGGCTCACGGCGGAATACGGCATGCTGCCGCGCTCCACTGGCACGCGCATCGATCGCGAGGCGGCGCGTGGTAAGCAAACCGGACGCACGCAAGAAATCCAACGCCTCATCGGCCGCAGCCTGCGGGCGATTATCGATCTGTCGAAAATCGGCGAGCGCACCATACAGATCGATTGCGATGTGATCCAAGCGGATGGCGGAACCCGTACCGCAAGTATTACCGGCGCCTATGTTGCCGTCGCCGATGCGATCGCCCACATGCTGCACAGAAAACAGATCGCCGCCTCGCCGCTACGTGACCATGTCGCGGCGATTTCCGTCGGAGTATACCGCGGCATGCCGGTGCTCGATTTGGATTACCTCGAAGATTCCGATTGCGACACCGACATGAATGTCGTAATGACTGGCAACGGCGGTTTCGTCGAAGTCCAGGGCACCGCCGAAGGCGAGCCTTTCTCGCAGCAAGATATGAACGCGATGCTGAGCCTGGCTGACAAAGGCATTAAAGAATTGGTCGCCGCACAGAAGGCCGCGCTCGAACCGAAGTGATCAAGAAAGTCGTTATCGCCAGCAGAAACCCCGGCAAGCTGCGCGAGATCGCGGCCATCCTCGCGCCGCTGGGCATCGCGATAGTTTCGCAACAGGAACTCGGTATCCCCGACGCGGACGAACCCCATTTCACCTTCCTCGAGAACGCGCTGGCGAAGGCGCGTCACGCGAGTGCTCTGAGCGGCTTACCGGCACTGGCTGACGATTCGGGAATTTGTGTCGATGCGCTGCTAGGCGCGCCCGGCGTGCGTTCCGCCCGTTACGCCGGCGAGCCAAAGTCCGATGCGCGCAACAACGAGAAGCTCGTGCGTGAACTCACGAATCAAGCGAATCGACGAGCCCATTACTATTGCATCATGGCATTGACTCGACACGCAAACGATCCCGAACCCATCATCGCAGAGGGCGCTTGGGATGGCGAGATCATCCTCGCGCCGCGCGGCACGAATGGCTTCGGTTACGACCCGTATTTCTTTTTGCCGGCGTTGGGCATAACCAGCGCCGAGCTAGACCCGGCCCACAAGAACCGCATCAGCCATCGTGCCCATGCACTCGGTCAGATGATTCAAAAGTTAACTAGCCAGTCTTAGGAAATATTCATCATGTCGTTGCGAGTTGCCTTTAGCCCGCAGTTGATGCGGAGGAAAGCAACTCTTTTTTCATTCCCTCGCCTTAATCGAGAACAAAACATTGCCGCGCGGAAGGCTCGTGATCGCGTAGTAGAATCGTGGCTATGCAACAAACTAAACCCATCGAGTTCGCCCGCCCTCCGACTGCCTTGGGCGATCAGGAGCGCATTGGCCTGACATCGCTGCCACCGCTGTCGCTCTACATTCATATCCCGTGGTGCGTACGCAAGTGCCCGTACTGCGATTTCAATTCCCACGAGGCGCGCAAGAGCGTACCCGAAGCGGCCTACATCGACGCCCTCGTCGCCGATCTTGAAACCGCGCTGCCGAATATTTGGGGACGCCGCGTGCAGACGATCTTTTTCGGCGGCGGCACGCCGAGCCTATTTTCCGCAGCGTCACTCGATAGATTGCTGAGTGCGATTCGTGCTTGTGTCAATCTCGCGCCCGACGCGGAAATCAGCCTGGAAGCCAACCCGGGCACGTTCGAAGCGGAGAAGTTTGCTGCCTACCGCAAGCTCGGCATCAATCGCCTGTCCATCGGCATACAGAGCTTCAATGCACAACATCTGACGGCGCTCGGCCGCATCCACGATGACCACGAGGCCCGTCGCGCCGTCGCCATCGCCAAGGACAACTTCGACAATTTCAATCTCGATTTAATGTATGCCTTGCCCGAGCAAAGTTTGCAAGAAGCGCTCGCCGATATCGAGCAGGCCGTGAATTTAGGCGCGCCCCATATCTCGGCCTATCATTTGACGCTCGAACCGAACACGTTGTTCTACAAACATCCGCCGCCGTTGCCCGATCACGACGCCAGCGCGGCGATGCAAGAAGCGATCGAGGCGCGCTTGGCCGAAGCGGGCTATCGACACTACGAAACCTCCGCGTTCGCCAAGCCGGGGCATTCGTGCCAGCACAATTTGAACTATTGGCAATTCGGCGATTACCTCGGCATAGGCGCCGGGGCCCACAGCAAGCTGTCGTTCCGCGACCGCGTCGTGCGCGAGATGCGTTACAAGCACCCGGAGACTTATTTGCAGGAAACAATTCGCGGCGGCGCGGTGCAAGAACATCGCATTATCGGCGCCGCCGATTTGCCCTTCGAGTTCATGATGAATGCGCTGCGCCTCACGGACGGCGTGCCGCTCGCGCTTTTTTCCGAACGCACCGGGCTGCCGATCAACGTCGTTTCCAAAGCGCTCGCGGAAGCGGAGGCCAAACAACTGATAGCGCGCGATCATCAGCACCTCGCGCCGACGGAGAAAGGTCAGCGCTTTTTGAATGATTTGCTGGAAATGTTTTTGCCGTGGCAGTAGATTACTAATAACCTACCCATTGTCATTCCCGCCCCCGATTAATGCATTCGAGGGCAGGCTACAGCGGGAATCCATTTGGCGTTTGAACTTGGATTCCCGCTTTTGCGGGAATGACAACCAGAGCCCTCGCCACGAGGCAACACCAGTGCGCTTCTCCGGCCATGCCGCGCCTGGAGGCAAGCTGGAGGGGCTGGCCTAGGAGCCTGTCGGACTTAAAGAATCGCAGCGAAAAAGAGGCTGAGCGAGGACAGATTTTGACGATTTCGCCGGGCAATAGTCGTTCTATTGC
>JAYTGZ010000117.1:0-7172 GCA_043733025.1 Pseudomonadota bacterium
CGCTCGTGCGCGCCGGCAAATTCGGCCAATGCCCGCTTTGCCGCTCGGCGTTGCGCACGGGGGATTTCCGTGAGCGACGGCTGTTTGTCGACCAAGGCCTGCATTTTCTCGATGAACGCTTTTGGCCCGAGGTAGATCTGTCCTTGCAGTTGGCTCCACACACTGGGCGCTCGCGCGCCCTCGTGAACGAAGGCGACGTAACGTTCGATCGCACGAGCACGCTGTGCCGCGAATTGCGCCAGCACAAAGTCAACCTGCAGCCAGTCCGGTTTGGCGGCTTGTCCGCAAGTGGCGAGGTAACTGCTCCACCGCCATCGCTCCAGACGCCGAACCCTCTTGGCGCGCAACGGGTTCAGCACAACGTAGCGGGCAAGCTCCAGCAGATAGTTGTCTTTGTCCACCAGAATGGCTTTGAAGCGCCCTTGAAACACATGGCCGACGCGGGCATGGGTGCGGTTGAAGCGCTGAGTATAGACGCCATTAAGCTGGCGCATGCCTTTGGAGAGGTTGGCGTCGGGCGTTTCGATCAGCAGGTGATAATGATGGGTCATCTGGCAATAGGCGTGACAGACCCAGTTAAAGCGCTGGCAGACCTGGGCAAGCGTATCGAGCCAGGCGCGGCGATCGTCGTCGGACAGAAAAATATCCTCGCGCCCATCGCCGCGCGAAGTGATGTGATAAAGCGCGCCGGCGAATTCAAGCCGTAGGGGTCTGGCCATAGAATTAGGATATCAGGATCGATGTGATAATGAAAGACCTGACCCTGATGTTGCTGTGACCCTGATGTTGCTGTGTCTATGCAATTTTGTAGCATGCCATGGCGTTAAAGCCTTCACAATCTCTACAGTCATTTCGAAGCACTGTTCGTAACGCTTGGCTTGCGCTACGATGGGTTTTTCGACCCCCTCGTTAAGGGCATCTTAAGTGCGTGACAACCAGCCGTATCAGGTGCTAGCGGATGTCGTGCTTACGCTGCACGTCGCAGTTGTAGCGTTCGTTATTGGTGGCCTTGTCCTCATAATAATCGGCAATCTGCGCAACTGGCGGTGGGTCAATACGTTGTGGTTCAGGCTCGCTCATCTTGGTGCTATTGCGGTTGTCGTAGCTGAAGCTTGGCTGGGTATCATCTGTCCGCTCACATCCCTCGAAATGTGGCTGCGTGAGAATGCTCATGCAAAAATCTACAGTGGCAGTTTCATCGAGCATTGGCTTCATCGCATCCTGTACTACGACGCCCCGTCTTGGGTTTTCATACTTGGATACTCACTCTTTGGACTGCTCGTCTTGGTAACATGGTTGTGTTTTCCACCGACCTCTAAGCGCCGCGGCAAGCGTAAGCAGGCCTAGCGGTTTGTTGAAATTCGTGCATTTATTTTGGCTTTTGTTTCGACGGTGTCGGAGCGAGGCATCTCATTCGAGGAGATCGTTCTTGCAATTGAGGCGGATGGCTTATGTGACGTTATTCGCCATCCAAACAGCGGTAGATACCCGAATCAACTTTTGCTTGTCATTGCCTTGGACCGGTGTGCCTACTTGGCGCCGTTTGTTGAAGAGCCGGACTACTACTTTCTGAAAATCATCATCCCGAGTCGGAAAGCCACACGCGACTATTTGCGACGGAGTAACCCAAATGACGCGCCCTGATAAGTTCGAGCAAGACATGCTCAAGGCCTACGAAAGTGGCGTGTTGAAGTCCATTTCCCCAACTAAGTCTGAGCTTGCCAAATTCAAGGCAGCCGCCACTGCGACATTCCTCAAGGAGCGGCGGCAGCGGTGATTGGAATCCACACCGCAATAAACCGTGTTCCGCCATGGCTTCACTACGATATTTCGACAACCTGCTACACTGCCTTGATCGGTTTGCGCGGCGCGGGCAAGTCGACCCCAGGCGCGAAATTAGCAACGAAACTGGGTTGGCCATTCATCGAGTTCGATACTGAAGTGGGACGCTTGGCGGGTATGGGATTGAGCGAGTTGTTTTCGCTCTATGGTCAAGCAGGTTATCGCCGCTGCGAGCGCCGCGCCCTAGGAGCCTGTCGGACTTAAAGAATCGCAGCCACGAAATAAGGAGCCTCGATGAATTCACCCCTGACCCACGCCCAATTGAAAGCGGGAATCACGGCGCTCGTTAATTTCGATACTCATCCCGATCGTTACCGGCATTGGAAGTTGACCATTGATGGCCGCGTCGCCACCCTCGCCCTCGATGTCAACGAAGACCAAGGAATCCGGCCCGGCTATCGCCTGAAGCTCAATTCTTACGACCTCGGCGTCGATATCGAATTGCACGACGCACTGCAACGCGCCCGCTTCGAGCATCCGCAAGTAGCGACGGTGATCGTGACTAGCGCGAAGGATCGCATCTTCTGTTCCGGTGCGAACATTTACATGTTGGGGCTCGCGTCCCACGCCTGGAAAGTGAACTTCTGCAAATTCACCAACGAAACCCGCAACGGCATGGAGGACAGCAGTCAGTATTCCGGCATCAAGTTTCTCGCGGCGGTAAACGGCGCGTGCGCCGGCGGCGGCTATGAAATGGCGTTGGCGTGTGACGAGATTTTGCTGATCGACGATCGCTCGTCGAGCGTGAGTTTGCCGGAGGTGCCGGTGATCGGCGTGTTACCCGGCACGGGCGGTTTGACAAGATCGACCGATAAACGCAAAGTGCGGCGCGACCACGCCGATATTTTTTGCACCATGAGCGAAGGCCTGCGCGCGGAAAAAGCACTGGCCTGGCGGCTAATCGACGGCCATGCCAAGCCGCGGCAATTTTCCGCGACTGTAAAAAAGCGCGCTGAAGAATTAGCGCAGCAAAGCGCGCGGCCACAGTCCGCGCAAGGTATTAAGCTCACGCCGGGAAAAAAGCTCAATTTAACCGCGACAGAATCTAAACGAGGAATCTTTATGTCCATCAACTACAGCGAACGCATCCCAAACAACGTCAACCTCGCCGACAACAAAACTCTCCAGCGCGCCTTGGAACACTGGCAGCCGCGCTTCCTCGATTGGTGGAAAGACATGGGCCCGGTGGACTCCCGCTCGGCCGACGTGTATTTACGCACGGCGGTCAGCGTCGAACCCAACGGCTGGGCGCAATTTGGCCACGTGCGCATGCCGGAATACCGCTGGGGAATTTTCCTGAACCCGCAGCAGCAAGATCGCAAGATTTTGTTCGGCGAACACAAAGGCCAAGCTGCGTGGCAAGAAATCCCCGGCGAATATCGCAGCAACTTGCGCCGCATCATCGTCACCCAAGGCGACACGGAACCCGCGTCGGTGGAACAGCAACGTTACCTCGGCATGACCTGCCCTTCGCTCTACGACTTGCGTAACCTATTCCAGATCAACTGCGAAGAAGGTCGTCACCTTTGGGCCATGGTGTATTTGCTCCACGCCTACTTCGGCCGCGATGGCCGCGAAGAAGCCGAGGGCTTGCTAGAACGCCGTTCCGGCGATCAAGACCACCCGCGCATCTTGGGGGCATTTAACGAGCAAACGCCCGATTGGTTGTCATTTTTCATGTTCACGTTTTTTACCGACCGCGACGGCAAATTCCAATTGTCGGCGTTGTCAGAATCGGCCTTCGATCCCCTCGCCCGCACTACGAAATTCATGCTGAAGGAAGAAGCCCATCACATGTACGTTGGCATCACCGGCATCACCCGAATTCTCGAGCGCACCTGCGAGATCATGAAGCAGCATGGCATCAGCGATCCAGCCGCCGTGCGTCAGCATGGCGTGATCGACTTGCCGGCCATGCAGCGTTATCTTAATTTCCACTTTAGCGTTACGGTGGATTTGTTCGGCGCCGACGTGTCCTCCAACGCGGCGACGTTTTTCACAACCGGTTTGAAGGGCCGCTTCGACGAGCATCTAATCGACGACGACCATCAACTCGGCGACGCGAGTTACGACATCCTCGAAGTCAGCAATGGTGAAATAGGCAAGCGCGCCGTCGCCGCCGTGACCTCGGTCAACGAGCGCCTGCGCGACGACTACATCGCCGACACCATCGCCGGGGTAACGCGCTGGAACCGCGTGATGCAAAAACACGGCATCGATTTCGAACTCACGGTGCCGCACAAAGCGTTCAATCGCCAGATCGGTTCCCTGTCAGGCATCCGCGTTTCGCCCGGCGGTCAGGTCATCGACGAGAGCGCGTGGCAAGCGAATGTCGCGAATTGGCTGCCGCCGGAAACCGACCGCGCCTATATTCAATCGTTGATGGGCCGCGTCACGGAACCGGGTAAATACGCCAACTGGATCTCGCCGCCGGATCGCGGCATCAACAACCAAGTAACGAATTTCGAGTACGTGCGATTTAATTAGAGCTCGTAGGATGGGTAGGTGGGAGCAGCGCGGGGCGCGGGTGTAGAATGACTGGACTCAAAATCTTCTGTGGATTTCTCCCATGCAACCCGCCCCATTTCAGATTGCTTTTCCCGACGAAATTTTTCGCGATCTAAAGGATCGCCTCGCGCGCACCCGTTGGCCCGATCAAGCGCCCGGCGAGGAATGGCAATACGGCACCAGCCTTGCCTATCTAAAAGATCTCACCAGCTATTGGCGCGACGGCTTCGACTGGCGCGCCCAGGAAACGCAGCTTAATCGCTTCAAACAATTTCGCGTGCCTTTAGCAGGCATCGACTTGCATTTCATACACGAGCAAGGGGTCGGCCCTAAACCGATGCCGTTGTTGCTGTCCCACGGCTGGCCCGGTTCGATCTTAGAGTTCCACAAGATCATTCCCATGCTCACCAATCCCGCAGCGTACGGCGGCGATCCAAACGATGCTTTCACGATCGTCGCGCCCTCGCTACCGGGTTACACGTTGTCGTTCAAACCCAATCAGCCGCGCTTCGGCGCCATCGAAATGGCTGCCGCGTTCGCGAGCTTGATGAAAGATGTGCTCGGCTACAATCGCTACGCCGCGCAGGGCGGCGATTGGGGCGCGTTCGTCACGTCGCGCTTGGCGTTCGATCACCCCGAGCAATTGCACGGCATTCACATCAATCTGCTTGGTGTGCGCCGCGATTTGACTTTGGCCGACACGGGCAGCGATGAAGAAAAACAATTCATCAAAGAGCTGCAACATTTCATGAAAGAAGAGACCGGTTATCAAGCCATCATGGGCACCAAGCCGCAAACTTTGGCCTACGCCCTGACCGATTCGCCGGTCGGGCTCGCGTCGTGGATCGTGGAAAAATTTCGTATCTGGAGCGATTGCAACGGCGTTATCGAGAACGTCATCACCCGCGATGAAATACTGACCAACATCACGCTCTATTGGGCCACGGGCGCCATCAATTCCGCGAGTTGGCCCTACTACGCCCGCGCCCACGGCCCCTGGCCGATTCCGCACGGCATGCGCGTCGAAGTACCGACGGCCTATGCCGCGTTCCCAAAGGAAATCCTGCGCCCACCCCGCTCCATCGCCGAGCGTTTCTACAACATTCAACGCTGGACCACCATGCCCAAAGGAGGTCATTTCGCCGCGCTCGAACAGCCGGAACTGCTGGCGGAAGACATACGCGCGTTTTTCCGGCGATTTCGGTAGCCGCTCTTTTCGGCCTCGGCGAGTAGTTTAACGTTACACGATACTTGGCACGCTGCGCCCTCACCCCATCCTTCTCCCTCAAGGAGAGGGGTGGGGTGAGGGCAATGGTCAAGTATCATCGCGCCGGTTCAAACACCTGTAACGCCGATGGCGAAACAATAGGAAATCCATCATGCGCAACGATCAAGGCAGTCTTCCGCGTTTAGTCGCCGACATCGGCGCCACGAACGCGCGCTTTGCGATGTTTTTCGACAGCGCCGGAACGTTGTCAAACGAACGATCGTTAAGCTGCGATCGTTACCCGGGGCCGGTCGACGCCATCGAAGCCTATCTCAACGAAACTGCCGCGCCGCGGCCACACGAAATCGCCATGGCGGTCGCGACACCCGTGATCGGCGATCGCATCAAGCTAACCAACAATCATTGGGCCTTCTCGGTCGAAAAAACGCGCCAGGCGCTGGGCCTTGATCGCTTGTTAATGCTCAACGATTTCACGGCGCTCGCATTGTCGTTACCACACTTAACGGCGGCACAGCTACGCCAAGTGGGCGGCGGACAAGCGGCAGCGAACGCCGCCATTGCCCTAATCGGCGCAGGCACCGGCCTCGGCGTATCGGGGTTGCTCCCGGCGAAAGGCGGCTGGGTGCCCATCGAAGGAGAAGGTGGCCATGTGAGCTTCAGTCCGGCAAACGTCCGCGAAACTGAAATCCTGCGCATCGTCTGGCGCGAATTTTCGCACGTATCGGCGGAACGCCTGATCTCGGGTATTGGCCTCGATGCCCTTTATCGCGCTATCGCGGAACTGGAGGGCGAGACGGGTCCCGCGCCCACGCCCGCGACCATCACCGAGCGCGCAATACGCGGCAACGACTATTTGTGCCGCGACGTGATGAATACCTTCTGTGGCATGTTAGGCACAGCCGCGGCAAATTTGGCGGTGACGCTCGGCGCCCGCGGCGGCGTGTACATCGGCGGCGGCATCGCGCCACGGCTAGGAGAGTTCTTCGACCGCTCGCCATTTCGCGAACGCTTCGAAGCCAAGGGGCGCTTCCGCGATTACCTCAAAGCGATTCCGACCAAAGTGATCTTGGCCGAATATCCGGCCCTCGCGGGCGCCGCGCAAGCGCTTTTGCGTGGTTGATCATTGTTTAGGCGCCACGCCAGGAGCGAATACCTATGCGGGGCCATGAGTGGAATCTGGTTGCTCTTGCATGGAATATGAAGCAGATGATGGCACTAAACATGCCCTATTGATTTACCCTTCTCTACTTTGGCACATCTAAATGCCGTCGGGTTGGGAGGAGTCCATTTCATTGCCCTACCACGCTTCGGTTGACCGCCCCTGCGCCCAGCGATATAGTCAGGCGGTTGACTCATCCAGGAAAAACCCATGTTGACTCTATACGAACACCCGCTTTCGTCCTACGCGATGAAGGCAAAAATAGCGTTGGTCGAAAAGGGACTGGAATTCCAGGCGGTCGTGCCGGACGGCATGATGAGCGGTACAACGGGCGGCGCTTTCTTGGAGGCGAGCCCACGGGCGGAAATTCCTACCCTCATCGATGGTGATGTCAGCGTGTTTGATTCGACCATTATCCTCGAATACCTGGAGGAC
>JAYTGZ010000118.1:0-1857 GCA_043733025.1 Pseudomonadota bacterium
CGGCATATCCCGATCGAGATCCATGATGTAGTAAGTGGGCATTTTTGCCAACTCAGGGGCGCTCCATGCAGCGAGCGGAAACGGCTGATTCTGTTTCCAGTCGGCACTTTTGTGGTGGTAATATGCGCGGAGAAAAGCGTGCAGGCCCTGCGGGCTATCGCATAGTTGGCGGTTGGCTTCTCGAGTCGAGAAATACCATTGATAGTGTTTGCGTGGACGTGGTAGGGCCGCCAATTCCGCGTGAATATCATCGCGCGGGGGACTCTCGGACGCTCTATTCGCGGTATTGAAGGGCAGCGGTGGCGGGCCGGGAAACGGCGCGCTCATTATGACGACAGAGCGGAATACGTCGGGTCGTATGAGCGCGCACCAGGCAGCAACAAAAGACCCCGCGTCGTGTCCGAACACTGCTGCAACCGAGCGATAACCCAGAGCCGACACCAATCCCAGGGCATCCTTGACGATGTTGACGATGCGGAAAGACCCGACGTCGCCATCGTAGTCACCGTCCCACCCTGTAGTGCGCCCGAAACCTCGTTGGTCGGGTGCAACTACATGACATCCGGCGGCAGCAAGAGGCAACATCACCTTGCGCCAACTGTAGGCAAGTTCCGGAAAGCCGTGAAGTAGGAGAACCAAGGGCCGGTTTGGAGTTTCGAAACCCGCTTCCAGGAAATGCATCGACAAGCCATTGCCATTGTCTGCGAAGCGGGAGCGGATACCGGCCGGCAGCGATGACTGGCCGTACGCAACGGATTCGTTCATGTTCATCTCGGTTGAATTATTGTGTTGAAACTAAATTGGGTTCTTAACGGGGAAAAAAGGGCTCTCTCGACGAACTGAGCGGTGGCGTGGATTGCTCAAGCCGGCGGGAAATGGTTTGCAACTCAGTACCTTATTCCCCGCCGGGGGAGAAAATTTATCCTTTGATCGTACTCCTGTCCTCGCGGAACGCAATTATGGCTTTACAAACTTAAGCGTCATCCGGTCGCTTTCCCCGATCGCCAAGTACTTATCCTTGTCCTTTTCTTTGAGACGCAGTGTGGGCGGCAAAGTCCAGACGCCTTCTGGGTGATCCGCGGTGTCCTTGGGATTGGCATTCACCTCGGATTTTCCTACCAGCTTGAAACCCGCCTTTTCGGCGGCCTTGATCACGTAATCTTCGGTAAGATAGCCGGATTTCACCTGTGCCTCCAAGCTGGCGCCAGGTTTTGCGCGGTGATCTTTGACGCCAAGGATCCCACCGGGTTTGAGCACATCGTAAAACGCTTTGAACATCGCCTCCGTGTTGCCCTGCTTGGCCCAGTTGTGGACATTGCGGAAAGTGAGCACCATGTCGGCCGAGCCATTCGGGGCGAGTTCGACGAAGTCGGGCGCGAGCAGTTTGGTTTTAATGACTTTACCGTAAACGTCTGGGCGAGCTGCCAGCATCGCGTCAAAACTCTTTTCCCGAACCTTTAGATAATCAGGCGTGCCTTTGGATTCCGTCGGAAACCACGCGGCATAGTACTTGCCGTCGTCGTGCAAGAACGGCGCGAGGATCTCGGTCCACCACCCCGCGCTAGGCCACACTTCCACCACCGTCATGTTGGGTTTGATACCCATGAACAGGAGCGTGTCTTTGGGATGCCGGTACAAGTCGCGCGCTCGGTTTTCGCCTGCGCGATGCTTACCTTCGATTGCGTTATCCAGCAGGGAACCAACGCCCTCGCTTGCGCGGGCGATTGTAACGGCTCCGACGATCAGGCCAACGCCGGCTACCGCTTTTAGAATATGCATCGCTAACAGAGTTGCAGGTTTCACGTGATCTCCTTGTGATTGACGAATTATTATAGAACTACAACAAGCTTGGTGGGT
>JAYTGZ010000119.1:0-6301 GCA_043733025.1 Pseudomonadota bacterium
CCGATTCCCGTTCCCGCACCGGTGACTAGCGCCATTTTTCCGTCGAGGCGGAAGGAGGGTAGCTTCAGTTCCTGATTTTCGAAGGGGTATTCATTACGATGGATCTTTTTGAGCTTGTGTGGTTTTTCCATATTTGGCGTGCTCAGATGATACACAATATACATCGGGAAAGTCCGACAGACTGCTAGAAACGGGAGTGGACCCAATACTGTTCGCTAACGAATAGAGCGATAATAACTTAAACAATGCAGCTTAAGCATGCGGATCCCGAGGTCTCAATCGGCAGTTCCATTCGCCATGAAACTCGTCATGCTCGATTGCGAGGGTGGCGAGTTCCTGGTGGGAAATGACAGACTTGGAGGCACGCTCTTCGGCGAAACCGCTGACACCGGTGCCGTTGCGCAGCCCGGCGATCGCCTGCTGCGCGGCTTTCGACTGTTTTAGATCGTCGCCATGGCCGATGCGTTCCGCCGCAAGCCGCGCGGCGACGCCGCACAAACACTTCGAGGACGACTGGCAGATCGTTAGCTTCTTGCGCGACAGCGCGCGTATGAAGGCGCCGCGATGAAGCGTGAGTTTGACCACGCCTTCGGCGGATAAGGTCTTCAGCGCATCGAGCACGGCGCCGCGACTAACTTTGAGGTCTCGGGTGAGGTCGGATTTCGGCCAGGCGCTGACCGATGCTGTGGCGCCGTTTCATAATCACCTCGTTGATGGCGTTTACCATCATGTCGGGAGTACTGGTCGCCGAGGGCCTTTCGGCGCGAGAAAGCAAATTTTTCATAGAGATGATTGTTCCGTGCGGCGGCCGGATTGTCGAACAATATTGTCGGTCAAAAGCGTGTCGGTCAAAAGCGTTGACGTTGGCACTAGGCTCCTCTAGAATCGAGCGTCGAAAACCATAGAAACGCAAGGCCTATGAAAGCCTGCGGGACATAATGGCAGGACAATCGAACCAGCGCCCTTTACGCTGGGACGCATGCCAGTTGCGTTACGCGTTTTGCGGCGCAAATTCTGTCGAACAAATAGACGAGGAGACAATATGAAAATCAGATTTATTGCTTTAAGCCGTACGGCCTTGGGCGTGGCGGTAGTGGCCGTGTTTGGCTTGAACACCACGGACGCTTTGGCGAAAAAATCCACCGACAAACTCAATGTCGCGATCGTGGCGGTGAACTATAACTCGCCGACCATCCAGGAAATGTCGGATGTCGCGATGGGCGATTGCAAAAAGCGCGGCTGGAACTGCGAACTCCACGACGGCAAGGGCGATCAAGTCGCGACGAATAATGCGGCCACTAACTTTATCAATCGCAAATTCGACGCGATCATCAACATCGCCTCCGACAACAACCAAATGGGCGCGGTGATCAAGGCGGCAAACGCGGCGAAGATTCCATTCGTCTCCGCGTTCTCCGGCGACGTGCCCGGTGTGACGGCCGACATCGGCGCCAACGGCGTGATGGACGGCGCGATCGTCGGCAACGAAATGAAAAGCGCGGTCGACTACAAGGGCCATGTCGTATTGTTCAACTGGAACGTGTTACCGGCCCTGCGCGACCGCACGCAAGGCGTGAAGGCGGCGCTATTCGATGCCAAGGGAATTAAAGTCACCGAGATCGAAGTCAAGGTTCCCGGCCAAGTGGAAGATGTCTACAACCGTTTGACCACCCTGCTGCAAGGGAATAAAGACATCAACGGCGTGATCGTCGGTTGGGACGAGTTGGGCGCCCCGGCGGTTCGCGCCATCGAGCAGGCCAAGATGGCGGACAAGATCAGGGTCATGGGCATGGATGGTATTCAGCCGGTGTATGACTTGATGCGTAAAGGCAATTCTCCTTACACCATGTCCATCGCCTATAGCAAAAAATCCATCGCCGAGAAAACCCTGGAAGTGGTCGCCGACGTGATCGATGGCAAGAAGATTCCGTTCCGCGCGCTGTGGACCCGGACTTGCCTGGTGACAAAGGAAATCGTTCCGAAGGCCGGCCAAGAGATGGATTTCAAAACCTGCACGCCGTTCTCGGGTGAAGTGGTCGCGAAGTAATTTCGCTATACCGTTGCGTGCTGCCGTTATAAGTAAAGTCAATGGAGGATAGGCAGCAATCGGGAGCAGCGTTGCCTGATGAGGGTGGCGCGGCCCCTTTGCTTGAAGTCAGGGAAATCAGCAAAGATTTCCCCGGCCAGCGGGCGCTGGACAATGTGAGCATGACCCTCCGGCGCGGCGAGATCCATGCGCTGCTGGGAGAAAATGGCGCGGGCAAATCCACGCTGATCAAGATCATCACCGGCGTATATCACGCCAACGGCGGCCAAGTCTTGGTCGATGGCCGCGTCATACATTTCAATCATGCCCATGCCGCCCAGGCCGCGGGAATCGCCGTGGTTCATCAGCACGGCAACCTGGTTCCCAGCTTGACCGTGCAGGAAAATCTCATGCTGGGGGAGCGATTGCCGTGTCGCGCCGGCGTGTTTATTCATTGGGGCGCGGTGCGCGAGCGGGCGGCGCGCTTGTTGCGGCGAGTGGGTTTGAGCATCAGTCCGACTACGCTCGTATCGGCGCTGCGGCCCGACGAAGTCGCCATGGTATCGATCGCCAAGGCGATCGCGACCGACGCCAAGATCATCATCCTCGATGAACCGACCACGGCGTTGTTGCCGGGAGAGGTCGCGACTTTGTTCGCGCAAATGCGGCGTCTCGCAAGCGAGGGCCACGGATTTCTCTACGTGAGCCATCGCCTATCGGAAGTATTCGATATCGCCGATCGAGCCACGGTATTGCGCGACGGCAAGCGTGTGTGGTCGTGCGACGATCGCTCGGGGTTGCGCCGGGACGATGTGGTGTCGGCCATCGTCGGCAAGGAAAGAGAACTGGCAACCGTGGACACGGCGCCTCTTAGTCACGCGCTCGGCGCCGAGCTACTGGCCGTGACTGAACTATCGTCGGCTCGGGTAAATAAGGTTTCTTTCACACTTAAAGCGGGCGAGATCGTTGGCCTCGCCGGACTGCCAGGCAGCGGCGCCGAGGAAACCCTCGATCTTATCTATGGCCGCGACGCGCAAAGTGGCGGGACAATTGCGGTTTCGGGCGTCATCGCGCGTTTTTCCTCGCCGCGTGCGGCGGTCGCGGCCGGGTTGGCCTTGGTGCCGAAGGAGCGCCTGGCCGAGGCGGCCATGCCCGGATTTTCCGTGCGCGAAAATATCTCGCTGCCATCGCTTGCGCGATTCGTCACCGATCCGATTTTGCGCTTGATCAAGCGTGGTAAGGAACGTACGCTGGTGCAAGATGTGGTCGCGCGGCTCAACGTAAAAACCGTTAGCCTCGAGGCGAAGATCGAATCCTTGAGCGGCGGTAATCAACAGAAAGCGATCCTCGCGCGCTGGCTTGGCGCGAACGCGAAAGTGTATTTACTGAACTCGCCGACGGCGGCGGTTGATGTCGGCGCCAAGGCGGAGATATATCGCTTGCTAAAAGACCTCGCGGCCCATGGCGCGGCGGTGCTGTTTACCTCCACGGAAGTGGAGGAATTTCCGCGCCTATGCAGCCGGGTGCTGGTGTTTCGCGGTGGAAGTGTCGTGGCTGAGTTGCATGGAATCGACGCAACCGAGGCGCAGATTCTGCGCCTTGCCGCCGGCGTGGAAGAACAACAGAAAGTCGCGTAGAACGGGATAATCGGATGCAAAAAAAGGGTAGAGATGTGATCGGCTGGCTGTCCCGCTATGGCACGATTTTGTTTCTATTGCTGCTCGTTATCGGTTTTAGCTTCGCGCGCCCCGAGGTGTTCGCGACCCAACTCAATCTGCTCAACGTGCTCAATCAAGCGTCGATCCTATTGATCATTTCCTCGGGGCTGACGGTGTGCCTGGTGATGGGATTGTTTGATCTCTCCATCGCATCGATGGCGACTCTCGGCGGTTACCTGGTGTGCAAGTTATTGGTCGATCAAGGTGACAGTCCGCAACTATGGCTGACCCTGATCGGCGTACTGATATTCGCGAGCGCCGTCGGTATGCTAAACGGCATGCTGGTGAGTTATCTTGGCATCTCGGCCTTCATCGAAACATTGGCCATGGGGTCCATCATTACCGGCGCGATTCTCGGCTACTCCCAATCCCGCACCATACTCGGCGGCATTCCGGATTCGTTTCTCGTGCTCGGCCAGCAAATGACATTCGGGATGCCCAATCCGGTGATTATCATGGTCATCGTCGCGCTCGTGCTTTGGGTGATGCTGGAACACACCCAGAATGGCCGCAACCTTTACGCGATTGGTGGAAACATGGAAGCGGCGCGGCTCTCCGGCATTCCGGTAAAACGCTACGCGCTGTTGGCATTGGGTATTTCCGCCGCGTGCGCGGCGCTCGGCGGCATCGTCGCCGCGGCGAACTTGGGCGCGGGCCGGCCGCAAGGCGTCGGCGAAACCTATCTCCTCAACGCCTTCGCCGCCGTATTCATCGGCGCATCCACGCTGCGGCCGGGCCAGTTTCACATCTTCGGCACCTTTATCGGCGTGTTGCTGATCGGCGTGATCAGTAACGGGCTATCAATCATGGGCGTGGAGACCTACTGGCAATACATCGTGCAAGGCGTGTTGCTCATCGTCGCGATGTTAGGTGCGGGGATGGTGGTGATGCGGCGTAAATGAGCGCCCAGTCCTGCTATCAGGCGGAGGGCTTGCGCCGATGATGGGCAAGCGCGATGACACGGAGTTCCTCGCCCTTGATGTACGGGACCCCGCAGGCCAGCCACCTCCATCGCCAATTGATGCACACGCTCTGCTTCCTTACCCGTCTCGTCTTCGACTATTTGCGCATGACGAAAAACACGGTAATCGGGTCACGCCGAATTTGAGAACAAATTTACCGTGCACTCGGAAGCGCATGGACTTGCAAGACACACGCTAAGCGATTTAAACTGGTGCGCTGAACAAGCGTTACACACCCGGAGGCAGCCTGCCTTCGTTTCGAAACCAAGTAAAGAGGAGATTCACGATGGCAAAAATAGACCGTGTGATGGTAGGGGAGTCGCTGGTTGGCGATGGCAATGAAGTTGCGCATATCGACCTGATCATTGGGCCGCGCGGAAGTGCCGCGGAAACGGCATTTTGCAACAGCTTGACCAACAACAAAGACGGCTTCACCGCCCTGTTGGCGTTAGTTGCGCCAAACTTGCAGTGCAAGCCCAACACCGTGATTTTCAACAAAGTCACGATCAAAGGCGCCGAGCAAGCGGTGCAGATGTTCGGTCCCGCCCAGCGCGCGGTGGCTATGGCCGTGGCCGATTGCGTTGCCGATGGCACTATCCCGGCCGCCGAAGCCGATGACTTGTTTATCTGTGTCGGCGTGTTCATCCACTGGCTCGCGAAAGACCACGGCAAGATCCAGGACTATAACTACACCGCCACCAAGGAAGCCCTCAAACGCGCCATCGCCGGCGAACCTAAGGCTGCCGAAGTGACCGCGAAGCGAGGCAGCGCGGATCACCCGTTCCAAGCGCATAAGTAAGCGTTCTTAAGCCGCGGCCCCCGCGGATGAGAAAATGCATCGCCAGGCGCCAATGGCCCGAGGTGGCCCTAGGAGCCTGGCGATGCATTGCTTGAGAGGCACGCTGCGATTGGCTCACAGGCCGGTAGTATTTAGAACGCCTCCTCCAACATTGCCAGATATTCGTCCCGGCTGGCGATACGCGGGTTGGTGCCGTGGCAGTGGTCCTTGAGCGCCTTGTCGGCCATTTCGCCGAATACGGACTTAGGCACACCCATGGCGCCAAGGCCGTTGGCGATGCCGAGGCGTTGGTTTAATTGCGCAATGAATTCATCGACCTTGGCGCCCGGCGCAAGATGCATGGCGCGGCGCAGCTTGTCGTATTTTTCGCCGACGTGGTTTTCGTTGAAGCGCAGTACGGTAGGGAGCACAACCGCATTTAACGTGCCGTGGTGCAGGGTTTTTTCCTTGTAGCTACCCAAAGCATGGGAGAGGGAGTGGACGCAGCCTAGACCCTTCTGGAAGGCCATGGCCCCCTGCATGGCGGCAGACATCATCTGCATGCGCGCTTCACGGTCCTGGCCGTTCTGCGTGGCGCGTTCGATGTGTTGGATCGCCCGTTCCAGGCCATCCAAGGCGATGCCTTCCGCCGGCGGATTGAATGCGGGTGTGAGGAAGGTTTCGATGCAATGGGCGACCGCGTCCATGCCTGTTGCGGCGGTGAGCCAAGCCGGTAGGCCGAGGGTGAGTTCGGGATCGCAGATGGCGGTCTTTGGTACTAGGTGCCAGGAATGAAAGCCCACTTTGCGGCCGTCGC
>JAYTGZ010000120.1:0-2957 GCA_043733025.1 Pseudomonadota bacterium
TTCGATTGGCATCCACAGACGCGAGAGCTGTGGTTCACCGAGAACGGACAGGACGAGCTCGGTCCGGATCGTCCGAACGACGAATTGAATCGCGTCTCGAGGGTTGGCGAGAATTTCGGTTTTCCGTACTGTCACGACGGTAATATCCCCGATCCTAAGTTTGGTTCTATGCGCGACTG
This sequence comes from Pseudomonadota bacterium, assembly GCA_043733025.1. Classification (GTDB taxonomy): domain Bacteria; phylum Pseudomonadota; class Gammaproteobacteria; order Burkholderiales; family JALYOK01; genus JALYOK01. Next base: position 180 of record JAYTGZ010000120.1, read on the forward strand.
TGCAGAATTCACTGCGCCGCAATTCGGTCTGGGTGCGCACACTGCAGCGCTGGGGATGCGTTTTCACACGACCACGACAGATCCTAACAGCGTCAGTGCATTGATTGCACGCCATGGGTCGCACCCGCCCATTCGTGTGGGGTATGACGTGGTGCAAATTAAACTAGCGAACGGAAAACCCGAGCGCATGGAACCGTTCCTGAGCGGTTTTCTTCAAGGTCGCAGCTACTGGGGCCGCCCGGTAGACGTACTGGTGTTAGATGATGGCTCGGTGCTGATATCGGACGATCTGAATGGTGCGATTTACCGGGTCACGCCAGCGCTCTAAATTTTGCACTGCGTGCATATGGCGTGTGCCTACATTTTGATAGGGTATGTCGAGGTCGAACTCGACTGCTTCGCCGGCAAACGCACGAACAACATCGGGCTTGAATGTGGCGTACCCTCTTCACCCACAACTTCCGGTATGCGCTTGCCGATCACGGCATCGCGATTTAAGACATAGCGTTGCGCATAGGCCTCGTTGACGAACAGGTGGCGCCTTTGATTATCGATCCGAACAAGGTAAATCGGTTCGACGTCGGTAATCAGGCGCGATTGCCGTTCGCTCTCACGTAGCGCGGCGTCCGCGGCCCGAACCTCGCTGACATCACGAAAAACCAATACGACGCCCAAAATCTCTCCGTCGGCGCCTCGTATCGGGGCTGCGCTATCATCGATGGGATATTCTTTCCCGTCTCGCGCGACGAGCACCGTATGATTAGAAAGTTTTTCGATCGCCCCGCTCGCGAGCACCTTCGCAACCGGATCTTCGCTACGTTGCCGCGTCGACTGATTAATGGTCTTAAAAATGTCTGTCAACCGCTGGCCCGCCGCCGCGCTCCCCTCCCCGGTCAAGGTTTTCGCTACATTGTTCATGCAGCTGACGTTTCCTTTGGCATCGGTGACGATAACCGCATCACCGATGCTGGAGAGCGTGGTGCTAAACCACTCCTTCTGCTCATGGAGTTCCGCGCGCGCACGCTCGCGCAAGCGAAGATCACGCCTAAAGTAGGTGGCAATGACCAACGCGAGAGTAATTGCGGCGAGCGCAACCATCACCCCCGATAGCAGCGCTATCCAATGACTTCGCTCGCTCATGGCGAGTCGAGCGATTCGCAATTCTTGTTTCGAAGAATACATTCGCATCAACGCAGCGCGAATCGCATCCATTGCGCGCTCACCTTCGCCGACCGCTACCAGCGCCTGGGCTTGATCGAACCCGTCGGCGTTGCGAACTTGAATGGTCTTGTCGAGGTAAGTGAATTTGTCCGAGATAAGGGGCCGCATCGTTTCAAGGTGCGCCTTTTGTATCGGCTTGTCACGGGTTAACGCGGCGAGCCGCTGCAGAGATCCCCTTGTATGCTGGCCTTCGCCTTCTCATAGGGATCCAAGTATCTCGGCAAGCCAGTGATGATCTAGCCGCGCTGCCCCATTTGCGCCTCGGCGACCTTTGCTCGGATACTGGTAAGCGTGTCCATGACATCGTGGGTACGGGTAACCCAGCCAGCGTTGTCGCGCAATTGGGTCGTCATGAAATACGCCACGAATGCGTTGCCAATTAGAAGCGCTAGCGGAGCCGTAAAACTCAAGGCTACTCGGAAACTTAGATTCCCATTCAAGATCGGTCCCCGTGAACCCTACGTTAAAGTGAGATGGTAGGCGTTAACCTCTCAATCTCGCGCCTGAGCGAACTTATTAGCCTAGTGCCGCGGATATTTTTAGATCAATTTTTGGTTCGAGCAAAGCTTAACGCCGCGTTTAAAACAAGGCAGATTCCGGAGGTTCGCGCATAGGTTATGCCGAAATCCCCAACTACCTGCCTGGAAAGCCAATAGCCACGCGGCTCATAGGGCATGCATTGCCACGAACCAAGCTGCAAGCGGCTCATGGCGACGCCAGAAGATGTAAGCTGAATCCAGCGAACGAATTCACCCTACCAAGGGAGGGTGCATCAAACTTGAATCAGAACCGGTGAGGTGACCAAAAGAATAACCGCGGATACCCACCCTATGAACTGGCTTATCATCGACACGACATGCGCGGTTCCGACGGTATTGGTTGAGTTCATTGCCGCATGTACTGACTAAAGTCCTTCACGCGGCGTGGGCAAGCATCGGAACCACGAGGCTCGATGATTGTTCTGCGCGGGTAATCTCCTCATCCTACAGCGCCTTAGTAAGCGGGCTCATGCGAGTCATGCACGCGCGCCCGAAAATCGTCGCAAACGCGACATCGGCCGCGTCTCGGCCTGTGCCGATGCGAACGACGCTATGTGTAGGCGCCATGGCTGTTGAGTCAAACAATATCCAGCGGCCACCAAGGTATGCTTCGAAAATCGCATGAAAGTCAGGGGGAGGCACGTCCCATTGCACGTGACCGGTAACAAAACGTGCTGGAATATTTAGCGCGCGGCAGAGCGCGATAGCAACGTGTGCGAAGTCACGACAAACTCCCGTCCGATGCAGTAATACGTCGCGTGCCGTGCCGTGCGCGAGCGAGGTTCCGGCTTCGTAATCGATGTTCGTACGGATCCATTCGCAAATTGCCACTACCTGTTCGTAACTGGAATTTAGCGCGCCAAAACGCCGAGCCGCGAGATGAAATAGCGTATCGGATTCGCAGTAGCGGCTGGCAAGCAGAAACGGCATGACCTCGGCAGGAAGATCGGCGACCGACGTTACGTTGCGATCCGTTGGTGGCGGCATTTCCTCTACGGTGACGGTCGCCGTGTATCGT
>JAYTGZ010000121.1:0-5222 GCA_043733025.1 Pseudomonadota bacterium
CTCCTTTTTCTGGCCTTTTTCGCGGTCGCTCATTAACGTCGCGGCGAACTTACCGATATCCTCGCAGGTCATGGCGCCGGTTTCATAAGCCATCGCCGATTGGCTGGCAAACGCCAACGGTAAAATCAACCCATAGATATTTTTCATAGACCATTTTTCGTATTGAATCGAGCAACGTATTATAAGCCTATCGTCCCAATCAGGGTGCCGGTTGTTGCGGGAAAATTCGCCCGCGATCAGGACTGATCGTCGAAGAGAAACTGCCATAGCGCCCGCACCCGCTGTGCAAAATGCTCAGCAATGTCGTGCGGGAAACGGGCTTCGGATTGCTCATCCAGCCATGCCCGGTGTTGCAGGCGCCGCAGTTCGCGGTAGGCATTCGCGACCTCCTCGGCTAGTCTGTGAGGAACTAACCCCAACCTCCCGCATCGAGCCAGCAAAGCGATGTTACCCACGTTTCCCGTCAGTTCGGCGTGGCGGCACGCATGTGCCAGCACCAGATACTGAACCGCGAATTCGATGTCGACCAAGCCACCGCGGCTGTGTTTGACGTCAAACCACTCAGTGGGATGTCCATGGCCCTCGAATATTTTCCCGCGCATAGTGATCACTTCTTGTCTCAGCGTGAGCGGGTCCCGCGCCCGGCGCAGCACGTCGACGCGTATCGCTTCGAAGGCAGTGCCCACCGCCGTATCGCCGGCACAGAAGCGCGCCCTTGTCAGAGCTTGATGTTCCCAACTCCACGCATGCTGCGTTTGGTAGTCGCGGAATGCTTCAATGCCGCTCACCAGCAAGCCGCTGGCGCCGTCGGGCCGCAAACGCAGGTCGGTATCGTACAGCACGCCGGACGCCGTGTAGGTGTTGAGCCATGAGTTCAGCCGCTGGGCGAGGCGGGCATAGTTCTCCCCGGCATCGGGATGGTTGTCATCGTAGAGATAAATAATGTCGAGATCGGAACCGTAGCCAAGTTCCTTGCCGCCCAACTTGCCGTAACCGATCACGCAAAATTGCGGCCTGGCCGTGTGCCTGACCTTAAGGCCGCACCAAACCAATTCCACCGCCACATCGAGTATGCAATCCGCCAGATCGCTCAAGTGGTCGGACAGCTTCTCAAGCGGAAGTTGCTCCGCGATGTCCTGGGCGATCAAACGGAAAATTTGCGCCTGTTTGAAATGCCGCAGCAGTTCCCATTGCCGTTCCATATCGTTGGGCTGGTGGCTACATTCTTGTCGGAGGGAGCGTTTGAGTTCGCCCCAGTCGGGCGCCGCGCCCAACTCGCGATGATCGAGTAACTCGTCGAGCAAAATCGGATGCTGGGCGAGATACTTCACCGCCCAGCCGCTCGCGGAAGCAAGTTCGCTGACTTTTTTGAGCGCGCTGCGGTTTTCAAGCAATAACGCGAGATAGGTTTCGCGGCGGCTGACGGCCTCCAATAGATCAAGCGTTCGAATCAACGCGTCGTCCGGGTGTCGCAAACCACCGGCCGTTTCGATCAACACCGGCGCCAGGGCGTCGAAGCGCGCCCGGCTCGGCTCCGGGAGTTGCTGGTAGCGCGCGCCGCGGCGAATTGCAGTCAAGCGATCGAGCACCTTCGCCGAGTCAAGGAAGCCCATCGTCGATAATTGATCAAGGGATTCGGTTTCTGCCAGATCGCCGCGCCAAAGTAAGGTGGTCCGCTTATCCCGCTCTCCCGCATCCAGGACGAACATTGCCTCGAACTGGCGGGTGACTTGACCGCGGTGCTGATCCAGAACGGTCACGAACTCGCCGTAACTCGCTAGGCGCATGGCCTGGGCCAAGCGCGATTGATCCTCGTTCGACGCCGGCAGCGTTTGAGTTTGCGCATCGTCCAGATATTGCAATCGATGTTCCAGGTTGCGCAGAAAAACGTAGCTCTCGCTGAGCGCGCGCGCATTGTCTGGGGAAAGGAGCTTGAGTTCCGCCAAATGGGCCAGAGTCGTCAGGGTGGATTGCCCTTGCAACCGCGGTTCGCGGCCACCGCGTATGAGCTGGAATACCTGAGCGAGAAACTCGATCTCGCGTATCCCGCCGGGACCGAGCTTGATGTCGTTGACGCGATCCCGACGCATCACTTCACTGCGAATCTGGCCATGCAGGTCGCGCAGTTGCGCTACGGCGCCGTAATCGAGATAGCGCCGGAACACGAAGGGTCGAACCAATGCCTCCAAATCGTCATGGCGGGTGCCGGTAATCGGCCGCGCCTTGATCCACGCGTAGCGCTCCCAGGGCCGGCCCTGGGTGATGAAATACGCCTCCAAAGCCGGGTGGCTGATCGCCAATGCACCGCTATCGCCATAGGGACGTAAGCGCATGTCGACGCGGAAAACAAAACCCCGGCCGGTAATCTCCGCAAGGGTCGCGATCAAGCGTTTCCCCAACACGCTGAAAAATTCGTGATTGCTGATGCTGCGGGCACCGCCGGTGTCGCCCTCTTCGGGGTAGACGAAAATCAAATCGACGTCGGACGATACGTTAAGCTCATGGCCGCCCAGCTTGCCCATGGCGACCACAATCAACTGTTGCGGGGCGCCGGTCTCGTTTCCTATGGGGACGCCGTAACGTTCGCGTAGTTCCGCCTCGGCGTCGGCCTGGGCCGCGTCAATGCTGACTTCAGCGAGCGCAGTGATGGTGGTCATCACCTCGGCAAGATCCGCCGTGCCCGCCAAATCCCGGGCCGCGGTGCGCAACCACACCGATTGACGCAAGCGGCGCAGGCAGGACTTGAGTTCGCGCGGCGCTCGCGCCAGCTCGAAGCGTAAAAAATCGTCCATTTCGGCGCGCAAAAACGGCTCACCGCAGTCCGCCAAAAGCGTGGCCTGGTATTCCGGATTCCGGTTCAACAAGCGATCAGCATAACGGCTAAAGGCCCGCAATTGCGCTACGACGGGTGACGGCTCAACCATGAGCGAAAACTCGCGTCGTCCTATTCGAGATACAGGCGTTTAACACCATATGGTTTCTGTTCGAAATACTTAATGAATTTTCCACTCCCCAACTTATACGTGGGCGCACCACCGAGGAAACCCATCGTAACCTGGTATCATCCGAAAAAACTCCTAGCGTAACAATGTATAGTTTGAGCCGCCGCTGGGTTTGGCGCATCCTTCTGTCCCTCCTCATCCTCGCTCTGCTTGGCCTGATCGCGGTCGGATTGGCGTTGCGCTACTGGTATGTTCCCCACGCGTCGGACTATCGCGATAAGATCACCGCGCTCATCTCCGATACCACGGGAACGCCGATCACCATACAATCGATAGAGGGCGCGTGGGAAGGGGTTCGCCCTACCCTCGAGTTCAAGCAGGTGGCAGTGTACGATCATAGCAACCATCCCGCGCTGAACCTCGATCGCATCTACGGCGTGCTGTCCTGGTGGTCGTTGTTGTACGGCTCAATCGAATTCTACCGTTTGGAAATCGACCGTCCCACCTTAGCGATGCGGCGCGATAAGGCCGGTAAGTTCTTCCTGGCCGGAATCGAATTACCCCAGGGTGACCCGACGGAAGACACGGATCTCGCCGACTGGCTGTTGCAGCAGCGTAGCCTCGTCGTCAATAACGCAACGCTATCGTGGCAAGACGCCAAGGTGAGCGACGCGGTCCTGGTGTTAACGGATCTTGGTTTCCGGTTGGAGAATCGCGGCCGCCTGCACAACTTCGGCCTAACGGCACGTCCTCCGAGCGACATCGCCAGCCCGCTCGTCGTGCAAGGCAGCGTGCGCGGACGAACCTTCTCCCAGTTGCGACACTGGAGCGGCGACATCCACACGGAACTCAATCAGGTCGATCTTAAAACCTTGCGCCATTTCCTGCCGATTCCGGCAGAGCTCCGCCAGGGTTCCGGCGCCTTAAAGCTGGTATTTACCGGAGACGGGAAAGGCCGGGTTGGAGTGAGCGCCGACCTGACGCTCAAAGATGTCCGCGCCCAATTCAATCCCAACGTTGCCGAGCTGGCGTTGGCGGAAGTGACCGGCAAAGTTGGCTTCAAAGACCTCGCGCCCGGATTTGAAGTGACGACGGAAAACCTTGCCGTGAAATGGGCCGATACTCAACAACCGTGGCGGCCAGGGGACGCGAAGATCGTCTTCCATCCCGCCAGCGACAAGCAACCGGAACGGGGGGAAATTACCACAAAGCAAATCGACTTGACGGGGCTTTTGGTCGTCTTGCAAAGCATCCCGCTGCCGGAAAATGCGCGCGCTCAGTTACGTCAATTCGCGCCGGCGGGACGACTCCAGGATTTCATCGTCGGGTGGACAAGCAGCAACGCCGGGCTGAGCCAGTACCAACTGAAAGGGCAATTCCAGAATCTCTCCTTGGCGGCCCACGATGAGTTACCGGGGTTCTCCGGCCTTAGCGGGGGGGTCAACGCCAATCAGAACGGTGGCGGGCTGATCGTGGACAGCAAAGCGGTGATCTATCGAGCGCCGACCATGTTCGTCGAGCCGCTGGTGTTCGATAACCTAACGGCGCAAGCCCGCTGGAAAACCACCAAGGATGGCGTCGACGTCACCGTCGACAACGCCGCGTTCGCGAATAGCGACGGCGCCATGAGTTTAGCCGGGCGCTACCGCTCGGTGGCCGGCACACCCGGATGGGCGGATGTGAGCGGTAAGCTGTTACGGGGCGACGTGCGAGGACTCTGGCGCTATGTACCTAGGATAGTTCCCGACAGGGTGCGGGCATGGATGAAGGTCTCCTTACTCGCCGGCAAATCCGAAAGCGGCTCGTTCAAACTTAACGGCAATCTGTACGATTTTCCTTTTGCCGACGATAAAGGTGGAATCTTCGAATTCGTTGCCGATGCTCACGATGGGGTTGTCCGCCCCGTACCCGAGTGGCCCAAGATCGAAGATATCAGCGCCCGGCTGATTTTTCGCGGCATCACCATGGATATCGCCGGCAACAACGGACGTATTTTTCAAAGCAAGATCAGAAAAGGCCGCATTCGAATAGTCGATTTGGCACACCACGATCCGGTGGTCGAAGTGGAACTGCAAAGCGATAGCAGTGTGCAAGACGGCTTGCGCTATATCGCCGAGAGCGACGTCCGCAAGTTCATCCGGGGCGGCACCGATCGCTTTGCCGGCAGCGGCAACAGCAAACTCGATCTCAAGTTGAGCATTCCACTCGCCCGTTTGCCGGAGACCCGTGTCGCGGGAACTTGGCAGTTCATCAACGGCCAGCTCACCGACCAGCAAAAGG
>JAYTGZ010000122.1:0-7203 GCA_043733025.1 Pseudomonadota bacterium
TTGCGTACCGACCAGAATATCCGCGCCGCCGGCGGCGATGGTGGCGAGGTGTTGCTGCCAGGCGCCTTTATTCGTCACGCTGTCGCGATCCAGGCGCAGAATACGCGCACCGGGAAAACTCTGGCGCAACACCGACTCGATGCGCTGAGTGCCTTCGCCCACCGGACGCAAATCGACGTTGCCGCATTGCGGACAGCTTTCTGGCGCGGCTTCAACGTGGCCGCACAGATGGCAGCGTAACGGCCGTTTTTTTAGATGGAACACTAGCCGCGTGGAACAGCGCGGACAACCCGCCATCCAACCGCAGGCGCGGCAATGGATGACCGGCGCGTAGCCGCGACGATTGATGAAGATGAGGCTTTGTTCGCCGCGCTCCAAACGCTGGGCAATCGCGAACTTCAACGGCTCCGTCAAGCCTTCTTTAACCTTGGTGACGCGCGTGTCGATCAGCTTGATGTGGGCTAACGCGGCCTGTTCATGGGCGCGCTGAGTGAGCGCTAACAGTTTATAACGGCCTCGCTGGGCGTGGGAAAAACTCTCGAGCGACGGAGTAGCGGAGCCCAGCACGATGGCCGCCTTCGCTGCGTTGGCGCGATACACCGCGAGATCCCGGGCGGAATAGCGCAAGCCTTCTTGCTGCTTAAACGAGGCATCGTGTTCCTCATCGATCACGATCAAGCCGAGCTTGGGCATCGGCGTGAATACTGCGAGCCGCGTGCCGAGCACGATCTGCGCGCGCCCTTGCGCGGCGCTGCGCCAGGCGGCGTAGCGTTCGCTATCTGACAACGCGCTATGCAGGCTGACCTGCGCGACGCTCGGAAAACGTGCGCGAAAGCGCGATTCCAGTTGCGGCGTGAGGCTGATTTCCGGCACCAAGATTAACGCTTGCTCGCCGCGCGCCAGGGTTTGCGCTACGGCGTGTAGATATACTTCCGTCTTGCCGCTGCCGGTGATGCCGTGTAACAGGAAACATTGGAATTCACCCAGGCAGGCGCTAACTTGCTGAACGGCGTCGCGCTGTTCGGCGTTGAGCGCCGGTAACGCAACGGGGGGGGATTCCCTTGGCGTGGGCGCAGCGAATACCTCAACTGTCTCAATCCAATTCCATTCCGTCCATTCCCGCAACCAGCGTCCGGCGCTGGGGCTGATGTCCCGTAGCACAGTGAGCGCAACCGGTTCGTCCCGCGTCAGGGCGGCAAGCAATTTGTGCTGCGCGAGTGCGCGCTTGGGGATGGCATTGCGAGCTAGCTCGCCGCCTAGCGGCGTGAACCGATAATAGCGCTCAAGGCCGCGCGACGCAGGCAGAACGATTTGCTTACAGGCCGGTGGCAACGCGCTAAAAATCGTTTGACCGATGGGATGGTGGTAATAATCGGCGGCGAAGCGCAGCAGGGCGAGATCGCGGGGTCCGAGGCACGGGCTGAGTGCATCGATTTCGATGATTGATTTCAATTGTTTTGCCGCCAGCGCGGTCTCGTTTACCAGTCCGACGATGATGCCGACCCGTTTTCTGTTGCCGAACGGTACGATCACCCGGCAGCCGAGGTGTGCCGGTTGTAGTTCTGGCGCTAAGTAATCGAACACTGTCGCCAACGGTACATCCAGCGCGACTTGGGCGAATTTCATCGAGATTGAGTCGATTCGTTGTCGTTTTCTGGCTACGGCGTTTACGGGATAAAGCTAAAGTTAAATCTTAAAAACTACGTCAAGTGGCCTGATGGGTGAGGGAAACTCATACCGCTCACAAAATCTGTGGATAACTGTGTACATAACCTTCACGAACCGGCCTAAGAAGCCTTTAAAACCGCGACTTAGGCTAGGTTGCCCAAAAAAACGGCAAAATAAAATATGCATTTAATCAGTACGATACAAATCAGAGTGGCGGCACTGGGAGCGCGCGGACACATTCGTGACACGGCTATGACGGTTGTGCATAAGCACCGCTCCCCACTCCCTGAAACCCCTAGTGATACGGGGCGCTCAGCTCATGCACCGCTACGACCAGCGCCGCGACTCGATCTGGCGGGGTATGCTGGGAAATCCCGTGTCCCAGGTTGAATACATGGCCATCACCCGTGCCGAAAGCGGCCAGCGCCTTGGCGACCTCGTGATGAATTTTTTGCGGCGCGGCAAAGAGTGTGTTCGGATCAAGATTGCCCTGTAACGCGACCTTGGCGCCAACGCGCCTGCGCGCGGCAGTAAGATCCATAGTCCAATCCAAGCCGAGCCCGTCGCAGCCGGTCGCCGCAATGCTTTCCAGCCACAACCCGCCGCCTTTGGTGAACAGGATCACGGGAATATCTCGGGTCTCGGCGTCGGCCTTCAAAGCAGCGACGATTGTCTGCATATAGGGCAGGGAAAATTCGTGATAAGCGGCGTGAGACAAACTGCCGCCCCAGGTATCGAAGATCATCAGCGCCTGGGCCCCCGCTTTCGCTTGGGCCTTGAGATAGGCGCTCACCGCGCGGGTATTCGCGTCCAAGATGTGATGCAGCAAATCGGGCCGGTCGTAGAGCATGGTTTTGACGCGGCGAAAATCGTCGGAGCCGCCGCCTTCGATCATGTAGCAGGCCAGCGTGTAGGGGCTGCCGGAAAAACCGATCAGCGGCACGCGGCCATCTAGCGCGCGCACGGTCATGCTGATCGCCTTCATCACATAACCCAGTTCGGCCTCCGGCTGCGGAACACGCAAGGCCTTGATGGCGGATTCGTCGCGCAACGGCCGCTCGAATTTCGGTCCTTCGCCCTCGACGAAATACAGGCCCAGCCCCATGGCGTCGGGAATGGTCAGAATGTCGGAAAAGATAATCGCGGCGTCCAGAGGATAGCGCTCGATTGGCTGCAAGGTCACTTCCGTCGCCAGTTCCGGCGTTTTGCACAGAGTTAGGAAATTACCGGCGCGCTTGCGCGTCGCGTTGTACTCCGGCAAGTAACGTCCCGCCTGGCGCATGATCCAGATCGGCGTGTAGGGCGTCGGCTCGCGGCGCAGGGCGCGCAGGAAAGTGTCGTTTTTAAGCGCGGTCATGACGGGATTTTAACCCAGCGACATCCGCTTGCTCCGGGTTAATTCTAATTTATCCGCTGCACCACGAGCCAATACCAGTGCGGCTGTCCGCCAAGGCATGCCTGGGAGCCAATATCCATAAGGCTCCTGGCGTTACACTCATCAGGCTCGAACGCATCGAGGGGCAAGCTCTGCGGGGTAGAAACCATCAGGTCGGCTGGCGCCGCAGTCCGTTCTCTTCGAGAACGTCGCGTAACGTCCCAATCCGATCAGTCCCCCAAAACACTTCGTCGCGAAAGACAAAACTTGGCACGCCGAACACACCGCGCGCGTCGCCCGTTTTTTGGATTGCAGCGAAGGCTTGTTTGCCCTCGCCCTCTAGGAATGTGTCGAAGCCGTTAAGCGGCGCACCGACGTTTTCCAGCGCGCGCTTCACCATTGAAACATCCTCGATATCGAGTTCACGATTCCAGAATGGCGGCAGAACATCATCGTGAAATTTGCGAAACACATTGTGCCGCTGCGCCCATAACATGGCGACGCTGATAATCGTCGGATCGAAAATTTTGACAGTGCCGCGTATGGTCAGGCCTTTGCGCTTCGCCATGCGGCGGCAATCCATGTAGAGATATTTCACTTTAACCCACTCGCGCGGCGGGCGCTGTTCCACGCCGCCGCCGTAGGAACCTTCTAGATCGGTGTAAAACGGGTACCAATCGAGCTTGATGTTGAAGTCTTGCTCGAGTTGATAGGCTTCGTCCTTCGCCAAATAGGAATAGGGGCTGCGGTAGTCGATATAGAGCGCGACTGTCGCCGCCATGTTACTGCGCGGCAGCGGTGGGCGCGGCGCTTGGCGTTTCTAGACACTCCTTCGAAATTTCCGATTCGACAATTTTTCGGCTGGTGGAATAGCGCACGCCGCGGATCATGATGTCCTTGCCGGTCGTTTCATTGCGGGCTTTACGCATGTATTTGATCGAATCGAAATCGCCTTCGAACACATCGCCGGGAGATGCCGCATTCACGCTAAACAACGTCACTAGTCCGTACTCATCGGATTTTTGCACGACGGCCAGATTGCACTTTGCATTCACCGCGACGACGGTGGCTTGGCCCGCCTGAGCGGTGGATAGGCTGAAAGCCATGAGCGAAGTCACGGCGATGGATAGTATTTTGTTTTGATGCATGGTGTTGGGCTCCGTTAATAATTGATGTGCTGATCGATGGGCTTCGCTTTGCTCTACCCATCCTAGGTTACAGTGTTAGATCGGGTGCGCTGGGCACCATCTCGGCGGTGCGTTCGCCTTTGTCGGTAGTGAGTTGCAAGGAGAGATTCTTGATGTCCGGCAATTGCTCGAACAGTTTCACGCTTATGCTATCAGGTTTCGCGCCGCTGCATTCGTAGCGATACGTCGCTTGAATGTTGCCGAAGTCACCGGCGCGCTTGACGGGCTTACCTTCGCGATCGACGGCGAAGGCTGATCCGCTTTCCAACTTACAGGCGCCTTTGGCGGGGAAGCTAAATAATTTTTCGCCTTCGCGCAGACGTTTCAACACTTCTTCCGGCGGCATGCCGGGCTTGTCAGGGTCGGCAACCGCCATGGGCAGCCGCAGCCGCGCCGTGACGGCGTTGCCTTCGACAGCTATTAACAGTTTGCCGTTACGGTATTCCGGCAAGGCCGATCCATCCGCGAACGCGAGGCTTGGCAGGATTGCAGCGATAGCACCGATCCGGCACATAGAAGCGAGAATGCTCTTCTGACTAGACATAGTTTCGTTCTCCATAAGGTTTATTTTATCCTGAATGATGCCTTGACGAGGTGGCCTAGGGCTATCCCGTCCAGGCAGTCCATTAACGTGGCAGATCGGAATGCCCCATCAAGAATTCGTCCACTGCCTGCGCGCATTGGCGGCCTTCGCGGATCGCCCACACCACCAGCGACTGGCCGCGGCGCATATCACCGGCGGCGAAGACTTTGTCAACGGAAGTCTGGTAACAGCCCGCGCCATCCGTCGTTGCCTTGGCGTTGTTGCGCTGATCTTTTTCCACGCCGAATGCGTCCAACACTTTTTGCACCGGGCTGACGAAGCCCATGGCGAGCAACACCAAGTCAGCCTTCATCTCGAATTCGGAGCCGGGGACTTCCTGCATTTTGCCGTCCTTCCACTCAACGCGGCAGGCGACGAGCTTGCCGACTTTGCCGTTTTCGCCTTCGAAGCGCTTGGTGGCGACGGACCAATCGCGCTCGCAACCTTCTTCGTGGGAACTGGACGTGCGCAAGCGCACCGGCCAGTAGGGCCACACAGGATTGATGTCCAGATCGGGCGGCGTCGGTAGCAATTCGAATTGCGTTACTGACTTCGCAGCGTGACGATTGGAGGTGCCGACGCAGTCAGAGCCGGTATCGCCGCCGCCGATGACGACGACGTGTTTACCCGTCGCCCACAAATCCGGAATATCCTTATCGCCAGCCACACGTTTGTTTTGCAGCGGCAGAAAATCCATGGCGAAGTGAACGCCTTCCAGATCACGGCCCGGAACGGGCAAATCGCGCGACTGTTCGGCGCCGCCCGACAAAATCACGGCATCGAAGTTATCTAGCACTTCTTTGGCGGGCACATCGCCGCCGATGAATTGATTGACGCGAAACTCCACGCCCTCGGCACGCATTTGTTCCATGCGACGATCGATCAGACCTTTTTCCATCTTGAAGTCGGGAATGCCATAGCGCAGCAGGCCGCCGATGCGATCGCTTTTTTCGAACACTACGACATCGTGGCCCACCCGCGCCAATTGCTGCGCAGCGGCCAATCCGGCGGGGCCGGAGCCGACTACCGCGATCCTCTTGCCGGTCTTGCCCTTGGGCGGCAGCGGCACCACCCAGCCCTGCTCCCAGCCCTTGTCGATAATAGCGTGTTCGATGGACTTGATGCCGACGGGATCATTATTGATGCGCAGCGTGCAGGCTTCCTCGCAAGGCGCGGGACAAACTCGGCCGGTGAACTCGGGGAAGTTGTTAGTAGAGTGCAAGGTATCGAGCGCGTTTTTCCAGTCCTTGCGGAACACCAAATCATTCCAATCGGGAATGATATTGTTCACCGGACAGCCGCTCATGCAAAACGGAGTGCCGCAATCCATGCAACGCGCGCCCTCGGTGCTGGCCTCGCCGTCGCTCAGGTGCATGACGAATTCTCGATAGTGCTTCTTGCGCGCATTCGGCGCCTCATAGGATTCCGAGAGGCGCCCAAATTCCATGAATCCTGTTACTTTACCCATACCTACCTACACGATGAAAAGCCCCAGGACAGGCCTGGGGCTTGAAAGTTAAACCGGGAAATTATGCAGCGAGCTTGTTATTCTTTGCTGCGAGTTCCGTTAGCGCGCGCTTGTATTCGATCGGGAAGACCGTCACGAATTTCCCGCGCCAGGCCGGCCAATCGGCAAGGATCTGCTTCGCGCGTTCGCTGTGAGTCAACTGCGCGTGTTGCTCGATCATGCGTCGTAGCAATGCTTCGTCCGTTTCGCCGCGATGCCAAATATCCCGCGCCAGCTTCGCCTCTTGCTCGTGGCTCGATAGCAACGGTTCGACCGTCACCATCGCCGGATTGACGCGCTGCTTGAATAGGCCGTCTTCGTCGAGCACGTATGCGATACCGCCCGACATGCCCGCCGCGAAGTTGCGCCCCGTACCCCCGAGCACGACCACGGTGCCGCCGGTCATGTATTCGCAGCCGTGGTCGCCCACTCCTTCGACGATGGTCGTCGCGCCGGAGTTGCGCACCGCGAAGCGCTCGCCGGCGACGCCGCGGAAGAAAGCATCGCCGCATATCGCACCGTACAGCACCGTATTGCCGACGATGATGTTCTCCAGCGGATCGCCGCGGAAGGCCGGACTCGGTCGAACGATCACGCGCCCGCCCGAAAGACCTTTGCCAACGTAGTCGTTGGCGTCGCCTTCAAGCTCAAGCGTGATGCCTTTCGCCAAGAACGCGCCGAAGCTTTGACCCGCCGTGCCCTTGAAATTGACATGGATGGTTTCGTCCGGCAAACCGGTATGGCCATAGCGCCGCGCGACTTCGTGAGACAGCAGCGTACCGACAGTGCGATTGACGTTGCTCACCTTTGAGTCGATCACCACGCGCTGTTTTTCCTCCAGCGCCGATTGTGCCTGGGTGATGAGTTTGTGATCGAGAGCTTT
>JAYTGZ010000123.1:0-15274 GCA_043733025.1 Pseudomonadota bacterium
TTTGTCGTCGTCGACAATGGTCTGCAGGATGGTGTTGATCGAAGCGGCATGGCAGATGATGCCGAAGCCGACGAAAACCATCAGCAACTGCGATAACCAAAGGGTTCGCGATTGGGAAAACAGCATGAGCGCGACGCCGCAGGTCATCGCCGCGAGACCGATGATGGACGCAAGGCCTTTGATATTGCGGCGCGAAGCCAAGTAAAGCGTCGCGATAATGGCGCCGAACCCGGCGCAACCGATCAAAATGCCGAAGGTGCGGGCGGTCCCACCGAACACGTCGGCGGCGAACACCGGCATCAACACCGAATAGGGCATGGCCATGAAGCTGATCAGGCTCAGTTCCAAAAGCAGAACCCGAATTGGCATGAAGCCGAAGGTGTAGCGGAACCCTTCCCGCAAGTCTCCCCACACGGCGAGCGGCTTACGTATTACCGTGCTGGCTTGGACGCGAACGGAGCTTAAGGCGATGAGGATCGCCAGAAAACTGAACCCGTTGATCAAGAAACACCAGGCTTCACCGACCGCCATCACCAGAAATCCGCCCAGCGACGGGCCGACCAATCGGGTCGCGTTCATGGTGAGGGAATTTAGGGCGATGGCGTTGGGGAGATCGCGTTTCCCGCCTATCATCTGCACGATAAACGATTGGCGGCCGGGGACGTCGAACGCGTTGATGACGCCGAGGATGCCGGCGAGCATAATGACTTCCCAGACCTGAACGTTGCCGGAGAAGGTGAGTAGCGCGAGCGTCAGCGCTTGGAGCATGGCAAGCGTTTGGGTGACCATCAACAGCTTACGCCGGTTGACCCGATCGGCCACCAGGCCGGCGATGGGGCCGAGTAGCAAAATTGGAATCTGGTTAATAAATCCCGTGAGCCCGAGCAGCAATGGCGATCCTGTCATGCGGAACACCAGCCAACTCATTGCGACAAATTGGATCCAGGTTCCAATTAACGAACAGATTTGACCGACGAAGTAGACGCGGTAGTTGCGGTGGCGCAGCGCGTTGAAACGGTGGGGCAAGGGGATGGAGTCAGATTTTCGTTTTGAAGTCCGGGCTAACGCTAAAATACTTATGCCGCGGCTAAAAAACACTAATATAATGGGGGGTTACGGCAATATCCGTGATTTAGTTATAATTAATCGTTAATCTTTCCCAAGTGGCTGCGATTCTAACATTTCCCGCATTGATTGCTAAATTTTAGTCGTGGTCTATGAACATGCCTTATGGCTTATCTGCCTATGAAGTGTGAGCGTTGCAATAGCACGAACGTGCGCCACTCCTCGTGGAAACGAAACGAGCGGGACAAGACCCATTTCGTTTACGCGCCCTATCGGTGCCGCGCCTGCGAACACCGGTTTTTCCGCGTCAGCCGGGCGTTCAAAGGAGCGATCATGGGCGGAGTCGCGTTGATCGGGGTTCTTGCGTTTGTAGTTTCCATCTACGTCATCTCCCAACCTCCCGAGCTTACTCCGGCGTTGGCTGCCGAAAACGACTTCGATCCGGGTAATAGGTCACTGTTTAAGCGCGCCGAGAAAGGTAAAGCCGAAGACCAATACACCGTCGGCCGTAAGTTGTTGCATGGCGACGGGGTTGGCCAGAACTATGGCGAAGCGATCAAATGGTTCGAGCGCGCGGCTAAGCAAAACCATGCGGGTGCTGAATTAAATTTAGGATTGCTCTATAAAAACGGCCGCGGCGTGTTACAGGATTTCAACACCGCGGGCCAGTGGTTCGCAAAAGCAGCCGGCAGAGGTCATCCGGAAGCCGAGTACCACTTGGGCACGCTTTATAAGGTGGGCGAGGGCGTCAAACACGATATGAAGCAAGCCTACGCCTGGTACAACCTGGCCGCGGCGCAGGGCTATGAACCCGCCGTGGCAGCCCGCGATACGATCACCACGTTCATGAGTGCGGCGGAAGTCGCGGAAGCTCAGGTCTTGTCTCGTACACTCAATTCTCCTGCCGCCAATCCGGCCACCACGCCGCGGTAAACCCGGCCTCCGTTACTTCGCGTTATTCAAGCATTTTCTTTACGGTTATACTACCCGAATTCGGCTGCGCTAGCGTCGTTGCTGGCTTCGCATAACCGCTTGTTTTCGGGAGGGCAGGGCATGATCCGTAACCATTTCTTTGCTGTTTTACTATTAACTCTTCTGTCTGCCTGTGGGGGCGGTGGCGGCGGAGGAGGAGGAGGCGGTAGCGGCAACGGAGCGGGTGTTCCGCCGCCGGCAGATTCCCAGGTGCTGGGCACGCTGAATGTCGCCCCGACCAATCGCATCGAGAACGAAGCCAACGACAGTCCGGCGACCGCTCAAGCGCTCGCCGCAGGTGAGTCCATCGTCGGCTCCGCCGGCCAGGGGGAAGCCGGACATCGAGGCATCACTGCTCGTTCTACCGTTGTCATTCAGGATCTGTATCGAATCAACATTACCCGTGAAAATGCCCGTATTGTGCTCACCATGGCACAGGACGACGTCAACCGTTTTGATCTAGATCTCTTTCTCTTGGATGCCGCTGGGACCGTAGTCCTTACCTCCTCGGAAGGTTTCGACCAACTGACTGAAACCGTAACGACCCCGGGCCCAGGGACCTACATCGTCGGGGTAAGGGCATTCCTAGGCACATCGGCTTATCTCGTGTCCGCCGGAACGACTACGACATCGTCCGCGTTCGATCGGGAAGTTACTCCGGTGGGCGCGGAGTTCGTGCCCGGAGAATTACTAGTGAAGTATAAGTCTTCGATTTCCTTGCAGGCTCAGGCAGCGAAACATAACCTGACACCGTGGCAGCATGTGTGGAATGAAGCTTATCTGATGAAAATCGCGAAAGCCAATCGTGTGGTGGCGGCGAAAAGCGATGGCTCGGAAAAAATCAACGCGCCGGGACACGAGGTGAACGAGGCGATCGGTGCGACTTGGGACGTCCTGCGCAAGCTCAGAAAAGACCCGGCGGTCGAATACGCCGAACCCAACTACATCCGTCGCGCCAGGTTTATTCCCAACGATGAATTCTATAAGTATCAGTGGCACTATCCGGCGATCAATCTGCCGGAAGCGTGGGATATCGCTGCTACTCTCGGCGCGAATACCATTATCGGGGTGATCGACACGGGAATATTGAGTGGGCATCCGGATATCACACCCCAATTGATTGGAGGCTATGACTTCATCAGCAACCTTTCCAATGCTGCTGACGGTGATGGAATCGACAATAACGCCGAAGACCCGGGTGACGGCGCACGACCGGGCGAGAGTTCCTACCACGGTACCCATGTGGCCGGCACGGTCGCGGCGGCGACGAACAATTCCCTCGGCGTTGCGGGTGTCGCCGGCAATGCCAAGATCATGCCGCTCCGCGTTCTTGGAAGGTCAGGCGGGACCGATGCGGACATCATCGAGGCGATGAAGTTTGCCGCGCGGATTCCGAATGCGTCTGGCAAGCTGCCGCCGGTTAAAGCCGATGTAATTAATATGAGCTTAGGCGGGGCTGGCTCCTCGGCAACTACGCAAGCGGTGATTACTGCAGTGAGAAACGCCGGCGTGATTATTGTTGCCGCGGCGGGCAATGACAACACCAGCACCCCATCCTTTCCGGCCGCCTACGACGGCGTAATCTCCGTATCCGCCGTCGGATTCGACCTAAAACGTGCGCCGTATTCCAATTTCGGGCCTACCATCGATCTTGCCGCCCCCGGCGGAGACACTAGTGCTGACTTAAACGGCGATACTTTTGCCGACGGCGTGTTAAGCACGCTGAAAGACGATTCCTCCACCCCGGCTCGTTTCAACTACGTGTTCTATCAGGGCACCTCCATGGCCGCTCCCCATATGGCCGGTGTGGTCGCGTTGATGCGCGGGTTGCATCCAACGCTGACTCCGTTGGATGTTGACCAGTTGATCGAGGGTACCCATTTCACCTTCACCCAACGGATTACGACCGATCTGGGCCAACCGAATCAAGACGATCTTTTCGGCCACGGATTAATCGATGCCAGCAAAGCGGTAGCGGCGGCGAGAACGCTGGCAGGAAATCCCCCACCGGCGGGTTCCGTATTGGCTTTATCGGCGGCCAAGCTCAGTTTCGACAGTTTCCTCAACAACTTGACGGTCTCCGTATCGAACGCGGGCAGCGGAACGCTGAATATTATTTCCGTCACGGTGGATCAACCCTGGCTCATCGTCACTCCGACGAACGGTGTGGCGCCACTAAGTCTTAACGTCACTGTCAATCGAGCCGGATTGACTGACAACACGTATAGCGCGACGATTACCATTAACAGCGACGCTGCCAGCGGCCCAACCAAAACCGTCCTCGTGACCTTGCGGGTGTCATCAACGGCGGCGACTGGCGACATCGGCGACGTGTTCGTTTTGCTGCTTGACCGCGACGGCAAGTCCGTTGCTCAGGATGTTACCAACGCGGCCGAGGGTTACCGTTATGGCTTCAAAGGCGTCATCCCAGGGGACTACAATCTTGCCGCCGGCACGGATCGCGATAACGACGGTTTTGTTTGTGATATTGAAGACGCCTGCGGCACCCTCGGCCGCGTGTTGACGATTCCGGCTACCGGGCAACTAACGGGGGTGGATTTTCCTTTGAATAATTCCCAGAATCAGCCACAGTTGTTGCGCAAGAAAGCTGAATCGAAGTCACCCAAGAAACAGCTACGCTAACTCGAACAAGGTTTATTTCCGCCTATGAGACATCAATCACTTCAGCTTTGCTGGCTCGGACTGGCGCTGAGCGCCTGCGCTACTCCGGCGCCGCAACTCTTCGAGGTCATCCACAGCGGCCCGCAAACCGGCATACCGGCTAATTCGTCTCAGGCGAATGTTGTGACGGATCTTTTTGAGTTGGAAGAGTTGTTCAAGCAAATGACCTCGCGCCAACTGCCGGCGCCGGATGCTCCCGATGTGGATTTCGACAAGAATGTAGTCATTTATATCGCTCGCGACCCCAAGCCGAGCGCGGGCTACGGCCTGAAGGTGCGGTCGGTGAAATGCGCACGCGGCGTTATGACCGTGGATCTGCAAGAGGTCAATCCCCAGGGCAGCGCCAACCAAGCGCAAGTCATCACCCAGCCCTACGTGTTGCTGACGACGGCGCGCTGCCCGAAACTCATCCAGGTTGATGTCACTGGCGCGGATTTCGCCGCGCCGCGTCCGATACGCGTTGCGCCGAAATGAAGCCTAATATCGCACCGCCGCTTTCGCGGCGCTTTCCGTGAACCCTTGGAATGGTCCGAGGGGGTTGCGGGTTTGTTCCGCTTCTTGGATTTGGGGTTGTCCGCCCCACAATTTATAGACCACTAGATCGCCCTTCAGCACGATCAGTCCAGTGAAGCGCCAGCCGGTGATGTCCGTATGCCGCTTGAAATTAAGGGCATCAAGCCAAAAATTTCCCGCTCGTTTTTTCTTCAGGGACTTCACCTCAACTTCATAGGCCGTGCAATCGTTCTTTGCGGCGATACACTCGCTGATGCCGCGATCCAAGTTTTCCGCGGCGACCGCGGAGCTTGGAATAAAGCGCCGGATCACGTCGGAATAATTCAGAATGGTGATATTCGGATTGCTGATCGGATCCAGGCCAAGGGCGACTAATTGCCCCTTGCCGGTTTCGTACGGCGTGACACGGTTGAAGTTCTCTTTCGCCGTATCGAAACTCGCCCATTGGGACGTCGCACCACTTTCCGATCGCGGCAACAATGCGGTGCAACCCGCAAGCGCGAATACGAGACTGACGCCGCTCAAGCGTTTGAGAATACGCGGCGGTGAAGGCCGTCGGGCGACGCGAGGCCGAATCATCATCATAGGAAAATCCCCTGTTGTTCCAGCCGTACTAAGGAAGCTCTGATTAATTCCGATTTCGTCGCGATACTGCGTTGCTCACAAAAAATATCGCCTTACATATAACCAATATGCTGCGTCGATATTTTTTGTTCACGCCTTGTCTCGCTTAGCACTCGAAATGAATCAGAGCTTCCTTAACAATTCTAGATAAGGAAAAGTACATGCAAAAAGTCCCATTGACCGTGGTCGGCGCAGAATTATTGCGTGGTGAATTGAATCAGCTCAAAACGGTTGACCGGCCAAGTATCGTTCAGGCGATCGCCGAAGCGCGTGCCCACGGCGACCTATCCGAAAACGCGGAATACGCCGCAGCGAAGGAACGACAAAGTTTTATCGAGGGCCGCATTCAGGAATTGGAATCTAAGTTATCGAATGCGCAGATCATCGATCCATTGCTACTCGATCCCGATGGCCGCTGCGTGTTTGCGTCGACTGTGGATTTGCAAGATATGGCGGGCGATATGGCGGTGACTTACCAAATCGTCGGCGAAGATGAGGCGGACATCAAGCAGGGAAAAATCTCCATCAGTTCGCCGATCGCCCGTGCGTTGATCGGGAAATACGCGGGGGATGTGGTCGAAGTCATGGCGCCGGGTGGCGTGAGGGAATATGAGATTCTTGACGTTAAGTATATTTGACGGCGGATCTAAATATTGTCATTCCCGCGAAAGCGGGAATCCATGCTGACTTAATTAAGGCCAAATGGATTCCCGCTTTCGCGGGAATGACAAAACGGGTATTTGAGGTTTTATGGGATTTTCTAAGTAGCCTGACCCGAAAAGCAATACCAGTGCTGAGAAGCAAGCTATATGGCCTACGAGCCAATGGCCCGAGGCCAGTGGCTCGCCCGGGGTGGCCTAGGGCCATGGGGCTACTCAGTATCCATGAGCTTCTCCAGACATACTTATTTCGGTAAATTGATCTTCGGTTCTGTGGCGGCGCGATAAACGATCAATGTTTTTCCGATATTCTGTACCGGCGCGGCTTCGAGAACGTCACAGATTTCCGCTAACATTTGTTCGCGGGCTTCTCGATCGTCATTCTGGATTTTTATCTTAATCAGTTCGTGATGTTTGAGGCCAAGATCGATTTCTTTTTTGACGGCGGGGCTGAGCCCGGCATTGCCGATTAACACGATGGGTTGCAAATGATGGGCTTGGGCGCGCAGAAAACGGCGCTGGTTTGGCGTCAGACTAATCATAGTGAGATTGTAACGGATGCCGCTTAAACCCTCTAGCAAAGCCTGGATTCAGCGCCATATTAACGACGCCTACGTCCAGCGCGCGCAACGGGAAGGCTATCGCTCCCGTTCGGCCTATAAATTGCTGGAAATAAACGAGCGTGACAAGCTACTGTTGCCCGGGAAGGTCGTCCTCGACCTCGGCGCCGCGCCGGGCGGCTGGTCGCAGGTCGCGGGCGCGCGGATCGGGCCGCGGGGTAAGGTGATCGCCGTGGACCTGGTGCCCATGGAACCCCTCGCCCACGTCAGTTTTTTCCAGGGCGATTTCACTGACATGGATACCCAAGCTCGGCTGCGCGGCGAATTGCCGCCCAGCGGCGTTGACCTTGTGATTTGCGATATGGCCCCCAACATGAGCGGTATACCGAGCGCGGATCAGGCGCGTATATTTAACCTTGCGGAAGCGGCCTTGGAATTCGCCAAACATGTGTTGAAACCCGACGGGGCGTTTCTGGTCAAAGTCTTTCAAGGTGCGGATTTTGAGGCATTTAGGCAGGCGCTGTTCGCAACGTTCCTTAAGGTTGCGCCGCGTAAGCCCAAGGCCTCCCGCGAAGAAAGCCGCGAGTTGTACTTACTGGGCCGGGGCTTAAAGCAGGTTCCGGCATTAGGATTGTAAAGGTGTGTAGGGGTTTGTTGAAAATCGTAGCGGGGATGCCCGTATGCTAGTGTAGTGCGCGCAGGAACCGGAATTTACTCAATGTACATGAGGATTCCGGGCGCCGCGGTAGTTTTTCAACAAACCCATGGCGGAAGGCATTTTTGCCCTCCGGAAGGGGATACACTATGATATTGCCTCAACTAGTGATAAGGAACGGCGTTGAACAACCTCGTTAAGAATGTCGGTATTTGGCTGGTCATCGCGCTGGTATTGATGACTTTATTCAATCAATTCAGCGGCCAAAAATCGAATGCCACGGTGCCCTACTCGGAATTCATGGATCAAGCCAAGCAAGGCCAGGTCCGCTCAGCTAAGGTCGATGGACGGACCATACGTTGGGTGTCGAATGACGAGAAGCGATTCCTGACCTACACACCGGGCGACATTTTCATGATCGACGATCTGCGCCGTTACAAGGTGCGCATCGACGCCGAGCCGGAAGAAGAGCGTTCATTCTGGTTGAGCGTGTTCGTGTCCTGGTTCCCGTTCCTATTGATCATCGGCGTGTGGGTATTCTTCATGCGCCAGATGCAAGGCGGTGGCCGCGGCGGAGCGTTCTCCTTCGGCAAGAGCCGGGCGCGCATGGTCGACGAGAATTCAAACCAAGTCACCTTCGCCGACGTGGCGGGCGTGGACGAAGCCAAAGAAGAAGTCGGCGAGATAGTGGAATTCCTGCGTGACCCACAGAAATTTCAAAAGCTCGGCGGTCGTATACCCCGCGGGGTGTTGATGGTCGGCTCGCCCGGTACCGGTAAAACCTTGCTCGCCCGCGCCATCGCCGGCGAGGCGAAGGTGCCGTTCTTCAGCATTTCCGGGTCCGAATTTGTCGAGATGTTCGTCGGCGTTGGTGCGGCGCGGGTGCGAGATATGTTCGACCAGGCGAAGAAAAACGCACCGTGCATCGTGTTCATCGATGAGATCGACGCCGTGGGCCGTCAACGCGGCGCCGGCCTCGGTGGCGGTAACGACGAGCGTGAACAGACCTTGAATCAATTGCTGGTCGAGATGGACGGCTTCGAAGGTAACGCCGGCGTGATCGTGATCGCCGCCACCAACCGTCCCGATGTGCTCGATCCGGCGCTGCTGCGTCCGGGTCGATTCGACCGGCAAGTGGTCGTACCGCTGCCGGATATACGCGGCCGCGAGCAGATCCTATTAGTCCACATGCGCAAGGTGCCGATCGCGCCTGATGTGAAGGGGGACGTCATCGCCCGGGGTACGCCTGGCATGTCTGGCGCCGATTTGGCGAATTTGGTCAACGAGGCGGCGCTATTCGCTGCCCGCGGCAGCAAGCGCTTGGTCGACATGCATGATTTCGAGAGCGCTAAGGACAAGATCATCATGGGCGCCGAGCGCCGTTCCCTGGTCATGCCGGAAGAAGAGCGCCGCAACACCGCCTATCATGAGTCAGGCCACGCCATCGTCGCTAAGCTGTTGCCGAGGACCGATCCGGTACACAAGGTCACGATCATTCCCCGTGGCCGCGCCCTGGGCGTGACCATGCAATTGCCGGAAAAAGACCGCTACAGTTATGATCGTGACCTTCTGCTCAATAACATCGCCGTGTTGTTCGGCGGCCGCATCGCGGAAGAATTGTTCATGAATCAGATGACCACGGGTGCATCGAACGACTTTAAACGCGCGACGGAAATGGCGCGCCGCATGGTCACGGAATGGGGCATGAGTGACGCGCTTGGGCCGATGGTTTACGGCGAGAACGAAGGCGAAGTATTTCTCGGCCGCTCGGTCACGAATCATCAAAGCGTGAGCGAAGCAACCATGCAGCAAGTGGACCAAGAAATTCGCCGTATCATCGATCAGCAATACGCGCTCGCGCGCAAACTGCTGGAGGAAAATCGCGACAAAGTCGAAGCCATGGCCAAGGCACTGTTGGAATTGGAAACCATCGACGCCGAGCAGATCAACGACATCATGGCTGGCCGGGCACCGCGTCCACCTAAGCCGAGCCCGCCACCCGCGCCACCGGCGGCAAGTAGCGACGGTTCACCCGAACCAGCCGTGACCACCGCGACTGCGAAGGCCGCGGAAGAAGCATAAGCGTCATTGTAATCATTTAAAATAAGGCAGCGCCCCCGAGGCGCTGTATTTCTTTCCAAATCTCGATTCGCCTGACGCGATCGTGCGGCAGGCTCCACAGGAGGACAACATGATTTCCGATCTTAAAAACAAGGTGGTGCTCATCACGGGTTCCAGCACCGGTATCGGCGCGGAAGCCGCCAAGGCTTTCGGCCTGGAAGGCGCCAAGGTCGCTGTGCACTACAACTCGAGCAAGCCCCAGGCGGACGCAGTGGTCGCCGCGATACGGGCAAAGGGCGGCGAGGCCGTCGCCATCGCCGGCGATCTCTCGAAGGGTGGCGTGGCCGAAAATATTGTTAAGCAATGTGTGGATCACTATGGCCGCATCGACGTGTTGATCAACAATGCCGGCAGCATGGTGCGCCGCTGCAACGTGGCGGATTCCGACGACGCGCTGCTTGATGATCTGTTTCATCTCAACATCCGCTCCGTCGTCGCGGCCAGCCGCGCGGCCATTCCCCACATGCGCAAGCAGGGCGGCGGCAACATCATCACCACCACCTCGGTCGCCGCGCGCACCGGTGGCGGCCCCAGCGCGGTGCTGTACGCCTCGACGAAGGGATTCGTCAGCACCTTCACCCACGGGCTGGCGAAGGAGTTAGTGAAAGACAACATTCGCGTCAATGCCGTTGCCCCCGGCGTGATCCTAACGCCGTTCCACGAGCGTCACACCACCGAAGCGCAACTCGACATGCTGAAGGCGACCATTCCGATGGGACGGCTTGCCGAGGCGGACGAATGTAACGGCGCTTATCTGTATCTCGCTTCCGATGCGCTATCGGGCTACGTGACCGGGCAGGTGATGGAGGTAAACGGCGGACAGTTGATGCCGTAGAGGGTGAAGGATTGGGGACATGAGGTATTGCGTTGTGGCGCGTTCAAGCTAGACGTATCGCGCCCCTTGATCATGGGCGTGGTGAACGTGACGCCCGACTCGTTTTCCGATGGCGGAACATTTCTTTTGGCCAGCGCCGCAATCGATCACGCCCATCAGTTGATCGAGGAAGGTGCGGACATTCTCGACATCGGTGGCGAATCGACTCGGCCTGGCGCCGAGCCGGTCGGTATCGATGAGGAAATGCGTCGAGTGCTGCCGATCATCGAGGCGATGGCGGCCCAACAGGTCCCCATTTCGATCGACACGATGAAGCCCGAAGTGATGAAGGCAGCGATTCAAGCCGGCGCGTCGATGGTGAATGACGTGAACGCATTGCGCGCCGAAGGTGCGCTCGAAACCTGCGCAAACAGTGATGTCGGCGTCTGTCTCATGCACATGCAAGGCGCGCCGCGCACCATGCAGCTTGATCCTACCTATACCGATGTCGTTGCGGAAGTGAAAGCCTTCTTGTTGGATCGCGCGCAATCCTGTGAGCGAGCGGGCATCGCCAAGCAGCGCATCGTCATCGATCCCGGTTTCGGCTTCGGCAAGAACCGTGAACACAACCTCACGTTGTTGCGCCACCTCAATGTATTTACAGAAACCGGTTATGCCGTCCTCGCCGGTCTGTCGCGAAAATCAGTGCTCGGAAAAATTACCGGGCAGAGAGTCGTGTCGCGGGTTCCGGCGAGCGTCGCGGCGGCATTGCTCGCGGTGCAAAACGGCGCCCACATCGTCCGAGTTCATGATGTGGGCGCCACCAAGGACGCCCTTGCTATACTTCACGCCGTAAACCGAATAAGTACCTAGGGAGCAAACCATGGCCAGAAAATATTTCGGCACCGACGGTGTGCGCGGCCGCGTGGGCGAAGCGCCGATCACGCCGGACTTCATGTTGCGTCTTGGATATACCGCGGGAAAGGTATTGGCCGAAGCGAACCACGATCCACTCGATCGCGACCGGCCTGCCGTGCTCATCGCCAAGGACACGCGCATCTCCGGCTATATGCTGGAGAGTGCCTTGGAGGCCGGCTTTTGCGCCGCGGGCGTGGATGTCTTGCTGGTCGGACCGATGCCCACACCCGCCGTCTCCTATCTCACTCGCGCGCTGCGGCTGCAAGCTGGCGTGATGATCAGCGCGTCGCACAATCCCTACGACGATAACGGCATCAAGTTTTTTTCCGCCGGCGGCGCGAAATTGCCGGATGAAATCGAATCCGCGATCGAAGCCCACCTCAATGAGCCGCTGCAAACCAAGCCCTCCGCCAGGCTCGGCCGGGTGCGCCGCATCGACGACGCCGACGGGCGCTATATCGAATTTTGCAAGAACACATTCCCGAGCGAACTCGATCTGCGTGGGCTAAAAATCGTCGTCGATTGCGCCAATGGCGCCGCCTACCGCGTCGCGCCGCCCGTGTTCCACGAATTAGGCGCGGAAGTTATTCCGATTTCGAATCAGCCCAACGGCTTCAATATCAACGATAAATGCGGCGCCACCCACACCGCCGCCATGCGCGCCGCCGTGCTGGAACACCGCGCCCATCTCGGCATCGCCCTTGACGGTGACGCCGATCGCCTGATGATGTGCGATGCCGACGGCAAGGTGTACGACGGTGACCAACTCGTCTATGTGATCGCCAAACACCGCAAACAAGCCGGCATCATGAAAGGTGGCATCATCGGCACACTGATGAGCAACCTCGCGCTCGAACATGCGCTCGCCAAACTCGACGTCCCATTCGCCCGCGCCAAAGTCGGCGATCGCTATGTTTTGGAACTGCTGCAGGAGAAAAACTGGAACTTGGGCGCGGAGAACTCAGGTCACATCATTTGCCGCGATAAACATACCACCGGCGATGGCATCGTCTCGGCGTTACAGGTGCTGTCCGCCTTGACGTCGAGCAAGACCACGCTGGAAAAATACACGGCGGAATTGACGCTTTATCCGCAAATATTGATCAACGTCAGAACACAAAAAGGGTTCGATTTTCGCGCCCATTCGTCGATTCAAGAATCAGTCACCGCGGCAGAAAAAGATCTCGATGGGCGTGGCCGCGTACTGTTGCGGCCATCCGGAACCGAGCCTGTTTTGCGCGTGATGGTGGAAGGCGACGAAGAGTCTCGCGTGCAAAGCTGGGCCGAGAAGATCGCCGACAGCGTGCGCGCGGCGGCAACGACCTGACCGAATCCGCGGGTTAATCCTCTCAATGGCAAGCCGATGCCCTGAGAGGCAATAGGGACGCTGCTTCCAGGCCGGTCACTAGACATTGAGTGCGCGTACGTATGAGAGTTACCTAGCGGTGCACCCGTTGTGCGACAATTTAGACTATGTCAGAATATCTAAACGATCCGGTTCTCCTCGCCCGAGTCCAGTTCGCGTTCACGATTAGTTTTCACATCATCTTCCCCAGCTTCACCATTGGTCTCGCCGGTTTCATCGCCACGTTGAATGTCATGTGGCTACGAACCGGCCGCGAGCACTACCATCGCCTGGCGGTATTTTGGACCAAGATCTTCGCCGTCTCATTCGCCATGGGCGTGGTGTCGGGCTTGGTTCTGTCCTACCAATTCGGTACTAACTGGAGCCGTTTCTCCGTCGTCGTCGGCAACGTGATCGGCCCACTGATCGGTTACGAGACGCTGACTGCGTTTTTTCTAGAAGCGACGTTCCTCGGCATCATGTTATTCGGTCGCGAAAAAGTGTCGCCCGCCGTTCATACCGTGTCCTCGATCATGGTGGCGCTCGGTACGTCGCTCTCGGCGTTTTGGATTCTCGCGGCCAACAGTTGGATGCATACACCGGCGGGCCATGAAGTTCGCGACGGCATTGCCTATCCGCTTGAATGGTTCGCTATCATATTCAACCCGAGCTTTCCCTACCGCTTCGCCCACATGTTCACCGCGGCGTACCTCACGACGTCGGTAGTGGTGCTCGCAGTTGGGGCGCGCTACTTAGTTGCCAACGTATTCGAGCAAGAGGCCAAGACCATGCTGCGCATGGGGCTTGGCATGGTCGCGATCCTCGCGCCGCTGCAACTGTGGATCGGCGACATGCATGGCCTTAACACGGCGCAGCATCAACCGGCCAAGATCGCCGCCATGGAGGCTCACTGGGACGGCGATAAACCCGCGCCGCTAGTGCTGTTTGCGCTGCCAAACAAGGCCACTGAAAGCAATGATTTCGAGCTTGCGATTCCGAATCTCGCGAGCCTGATCATTACCCACGATCCGAATGGTCTGTTCAAAGGATTAAAAGACTTCAAGCCTGAAGATCGACCGCCGATCACGTCGGTATTTTTCGCGTTTCGCGTCATGGTCGGGATCGGCGTCACGCTGATCGCCATCGGCCTCATTGGCGCCGCGCTGTGGTGGCGCGGCAGAGTGTTCACCGCGCGTTGGTATCTAAGACCTGTGTCCTCCTCCTGGCCGCTCGGCTTTATCGCCATCCTAGCCGGCTGGCTGGTGACAGAATCGGGCCGGCAACCTTGGATCGCCACTGGCATTCTGCGCACGGCCGATGCGATTTCGCCGGTTCCCGCGAGCATGGTGCTCACGTCGCTGGTATTGTTCGTGCTGGTTTATTGTGTGGTGTTTTCCATCGGCGTCAGCTACATTCGCGGCATGATAAGGAAAGGCCCGCAAGGGGTTGCGGCCGCTGCCGTCAACGCGCTTCCAAATCGGCCCCTCGCTGCCGCGACTGACGCTGCGCGGGAAGCCAGAGGCTCTGAGGCGCCATGAGCCCGCTCGAATATTCCATCCCCGTGATCTGGGCGCTCGTCATCGGCGCCGCGGTCGCGTTGTACGTGATCCTCGATGGCTTCGACCTCGGCATCGGCATTCTTTTTCCGCTCTTCAAGAATGAAGAAGACCGCGACCAAATGATGAACTCCGTCGCACCGTTCTGGGACGGCAACGAAACCTGGCTCGTGCTCGGTGGCGCCGGACTGTGGGTGGCATTTCCCAAAGCGTACGCGGTGATCATGCCCGCGCTGTATTTGCCGGTGATCGTGATGTTGCTGGCATTGGTGTTTCGCGGCGTCGCCTTCGAGTTCCGCTGGGTCGCCAAGCCACGGCACAAAAAATGGGACATCGCCTTTGCCGTGGGCTCGACTATTGCCGCCTTTTGCCAAGGCCTGATACTAGGCGGAATCATGCAGGGCATCAGTATTGTGAATGGTGAATTCGCCGGCGCCAGCTTCGACTGGCTCACGCCGTTCAGTCTGCTGTGCGGCGTATCATTGGTTGCCGGCTACGCCTTGATCGGCGCGACCTGGCTGGAGATGAAAACCCTCGGCGCCGTCGGTGAGCGCGCGAGGGCTTACGCCGCACCGCTCTTGATGGCCTTGCTGGTGTGCATCCTCGTCGTCAGCGTATGGACGCCGCTCGCCATCCCGCGCGTCGCGGAACGCTGGTTCCAGTTGCCCAACTTCGCCTATCTCGTCCCGATCCCGGTCGCGACAATCGCGTTGGCATGGGGCTGTTGGCATGGCATCAAAACTGCACGTCACGCGCTGCCATTCTTCTGCGCGGTGGGACTATTCTTGCT
>JAYTGZ010000124.1:0-4532 GCA_043733025.1 Pseudomonadota bacterium
TGCGGCCACAACGCCGCCCGCGCCTGCGGCAATTTCTCGATGCCCGCTTTGAAGGCCGCTTTTGCGGCTGCATATGCCTGGTCTTGCTGCTCGGCCGCCTGGTAAACGTCAAGCAAGTCGGCGGCCTGGGCGGAATATGCCAGCATCAGACCCAAAGCAATCGGAGATAAGCCTCTCATGGATTTATTCCTGGGTACCGTTAGAATACGAAGTGTTCGCGTTGCAGGGCATTTTTCAGAGGCGGAATGCAAGTCTCGAACAATTCGTGACGCTCGATTCCACCTTGCGCGCCGCGGGATACCAACAAGGCTTTCATGATCGGCTCCTCGCCCACCACGGCGAACAAGCGGCCGCCGGGATTCAAAGCCTGCAGGAATGCATCGGGCAGCAACTGTGTCGAACCCGTCAGCACAATCACGTCATAGACCGTGCCGGTCTTCCAGCCGCGCGCGCCATCGCCTACTGCCAGGCTGACGTTGTCAATACCATGCACGCGCAGATTTTTCTCGGCGAACGCGGACAACTCCGGAATGATTTCCACGCTGGTCACATGCGTGGTGGTTTTCGCCAGTAATGCCGTCATGTAGCCACAACCGGTGCCGATTTCCAACACGCGGTCGGCATTTTTCAAGCTGACGTCCTGCAGAATGCGTGCTTCCAGTTTTGGCGGCAAGGTGAATTCGCCGAAGCCGATGGGCGCCTGCATGTCGACAAAAGCCAGGGCACGGGAACGCTCGGGCAAAAACTCCTCGCGCTTGATCTCGAACAGCAAATCCAACACGTCCTGGTTAAGCACCTCCCAGGTGCGAATCTGTTGCTCAACCATGTTGAAACGCGCTTGCTCGAGATTCATGTAACCTACATTGAATTGATATGCGTCAAATTATAACAAATTTAGGAAAAACAGCCGCTTAGTGAGCGCCCAAGCATTCGAGGCGTCGGCGATCCAAGACACGGCAACCCTCACCCAGAGGGAGAGGGCAATCAATCCCTTCTCCCTTTGGGAGAAGGTGGGGACGGGGTGGCCTAAGGCCATGAGGGCACGCCGCGCCACTTGTCATACAAGAATATTGTGAGGAAGCCTATCAGAAAATAGAATATTTTGACGCTGCTATTTCGATCCAGTTGCCCATTGGCGCCTCAAGTTCCAATTTCACAACACTTGCGCCACAAGCCTTATCCAGCGCGCCTCGTGGCAAAACATACTCTGAGGGGCAATGGCCCGAGGCCAGGGGCTAGCCTAGGGCTACCCCGTATCCATGCGTTTCTGGGGCATGCCCGTCGATGAGAAAATCGGCGTCGCCAATTCTCTCAGCGCGATGGATAATGGCGGAGTCATTCACGTTTCACCCTTCCATGCAAAACGAGACCTATCTTCGCCGCAGCCTGAAGGCCGTGTGGCATCCTTGCACGCAAATGAAGGCCCACGAACAACTGCCGCTGATTCCCATCCAGCGCGGCGATGGCGTGTGGTTGTACGACTTTGATGGGCGGCGCTATTTGGATGGCGTAAGTTCCTGGTGGGTGAACCTTTTCGGCCACAATAATCCGCGCATCAAAGCCGCGCTGAAGGACCAACTCGATAAGCTGGAACACGTGATCCTAGCGGGCTTCACCCACGAGCCGGTGATTGAATTATCAGAACAGCTCAGCGCGAAAACCAATCACCAACTCGGCCATTGCTTCTACGCTTCCGACGGCGCGTCGGCAGTGGAGATTGCGTTGAAGATGAGTTTCCACTATTGGCGCAACGTCGGCCAATCGAGCAAGCGCCAGTTCGTGAGCCTGGCGAATAGCTACCACGGCGAAACCCTGGGCGCGCTGTCGGTCACGGACGTGGCGCTATTCAAAGATTCCTACGGGCCGCTGCTCCGCGCCAGCGCAACGGTGCCGGCGCCGGATTTTCGCTTGGCGGAAAGCGGCGAGTCGGCGTCGGCCTTCGCGCGCCGCTGTGCGGTGGCGCTGGAAAAATACCTTGCGGAGCATCATGCCGAAGCTGCCGCCTTCATCATCGAGCCCATGATCCAGTGCGCCACCGGCATGGCCATGTACGATGCAGAATATCTGCGCTTAGCCCGCGCGATCTGCGATCGTTATGGCGTGCATTTAATCGCCGATGAAATCGCCGTCGGTTTCGGGCGTACGGGTACTTTTTTTGCTTGTGAGCATGGCCCGATCACGCCGGATTTTCTGTGTTTATCGAAGGGCTTGAGCGGAGGCTATTTGCCGTTGTCCGTCGTGCTGACGCGGGATGGAATTTATAAGGCTTTCTATCATGACGATGTCACCCGTGGATTTTTGCATTCCCACTCCTATACCGGCAACGCCCTTGCCTGCCGCGCGGCCTTGGCGACCTTGGATATTTTCGAGCAGGATCAAGTGATCGCCGCGAACCGGCAAAAAACCACAACGATCGCCGCGCTTGGCGCACCCATCGCCGCTCATCCGAAAGTCAAACACTTTCGCAATCGCGGTATGATCTGGGCGTTTGATGTGGAGTCGTCTGATCCGCAGTTCGCGCGGAAGTTTTTCCTGGCGGGACTTGCGCGCGAGATCTTGCTGCGGCCCATAGGCAACACCGTGTACTTCATGCCGCCCTACATCATCGACGAAGAACAATCGGCGTTGTTGACCGGGCGGACCCTTGAGATTCTGAACGAGATTGCCTAATGCCCCATTATTTCATCACCGGCACCGACACCGGCGTAGGCAAAACCTTCGTCACCTGCGCGTTGCTGCACAACTTCCGCGAGCAAGGTATCACCGCGATCGGCATGAAACCGATCGCGGCGGGGGCCGAGATGACGGCCGAGGGATTACGCAACGAAGACATCGAAGCGCTACGCGAGGCGAGCGGCATTCCGCTCGAAAGCGAAGACCTCAACTGTTACCTGCTTGCTGATCCCGTCGCACCTCACATCGCCGCGGCCAACGAAGGCGTCGAGATCGACCTGGACGTTATTCGCCAACGCTTCGATCAACTCGCCGAACTCGCGGAAGTGGTATTGGTAGAGGGCGTCGGCGGCTTCATCGTGCCATTGGGCGACAGTATCGACACCGCCGACCTCGCCGCCGATTTAGACTTGCCGGTGATTCTCGTCGTCGGCATGCGCCTCGGCTGTTTGAATCACGCATTGCTGACGCAAGCGGCCATTCTCGGGCGCGGCCTCACGATGGCCGGCTGGGTCGCCAATCAGATCGATCCGAGTATGGCGGAGCTTGATGCCAATGTGGAGGCGCTGGAAGAGCGAATTCGTGCGCCGCTGTTGGGCGTAATCGAATGGCAGAAACAACCGGATCCAGCTAACGTGTCCCTAGATATTCCGTGACCTGATCGCGTCGTCGCGGAGTTTACCCTTGAGCGCATTGTGACCTTCACGGTTACAGCGAAGGGCGCGCTCGCAATGACCGAGCGTGTCGTAGGGTTGATATTTTAACGCGAACTGGAATTAGACTTGCAATTACGCGCCTTTTATTCTAACGTTGTCACTCGTTGCTAGGGGTCCGGCGCGGAGTTTCAGTGAAGCCCGGTGAGAGAAACCCTTCGAACCTGATACGGATTATGCCGTCGTAGGGAAGCAAGTTGTCTTGCTCCTTACGACTTTTAGGAGCTTGTCATGAATACCAATCCCAAATTTCTAGCCAGCGCAGCCCACGTCGATGCGGCTGCGGTTCAACCATTGCCGCAGTCGCGCAAGATCTATGTGACGGGTTCGCAAACAAATATTCGTGTGCCGATGCGGGAAATTTCCCAAAGTGATACCACGGTGAGCTTGGGCGCTGAAAAAAATCCACCGATCTTTGTTTACGACACGTCGGGGCCCTACACCGATCCGGCGGTCGCGATCGATATTCGGGCGGGTTTAGCACCGTTGCGTCAAAACTGGATCGAGCAGCGCGGCGATACACAAGTTCTTAGCGGGCCGAGCTCGCGCTACGGCGTCGAACGGCTCAACGACCCCACGCTCGTAACCATGCGTTTCAATCTGCACCGCAAACCGCGGCGCGCCAAGGCGGGCATGAACGTGTCGCAAATGCATTACGCCAAGCGCGGCATCGTTACACCGGAAATGGAATTCATCGCCATCCGCGAGAATCAGCGGACGGATTTGTTGAGCGACCTATTGCGCAAACAACATCCGGGCCATGATTTCGGTGCAAGCATTCCGCGGCAAGTCACAGCGGAATTCGTACGCGATGAAGTGGCGCGCGGCCGCGCCATTATTCCCGCCAATATCAATCATCCGGAAACGGAGCCGATGATTATCGGCCGCAATTTCTTGGTGAAGATCAATGCCAATATAGGCAACTCGGCGCTGGGCTCCAGCATTCAGGAAGAAGTGGAAAAGATGACTTGGGCGATTCGCTGGGGTGGCGACACGGTGATGGATCTGTCCACCGGCAAACACATCCACGAAACGCGCGAATGGATCATCCGCAATTCGCCGGTGCCGATCGGCACCGTGCCGATTTATCAGGCGCTGGAAAAAGTTGACGGCAAAGCCGAAGACCTGACCTGGGAAATTTATCGC